>NZ_JAKSYK010000195.1:0-179707 GCF_022829425.1 Methylobacterium sp. J-072
ACGCCGGAGCCCGGGGTGAACTGATAGTTGTAGCCGACCTGGGCGCCGCCGGAGAAGCCGTCCTGGCTGCGGTTGCGGAAGGTGGCGACGGCGGCCGGGCCGTTGGTCAGGCCGACACCGCCCGGCACGACGAAGGTCGAATTGTCGGAGCGGCTGCTGGCGTCGAAGGCGTAGCCGGCGTTGATACCGAAATAGGCGCCGGTCCAGGTGAACACCGGCACGGGGGTGAACACCGGCGGCGGGGCGGCGCGGCGCGGCAGGTCGGCGGCCGAGGCGGCGCCGGTCAGGAGGGCCGTGGCGGCGCTCGCGAGAAGAAGCTTCTTGATCATCTGGTCCTCTGTCTCCCGTTCAACGGGATGTGTGCCCGGCAACAGAAACGGCAGGTTGAGGAAGCGCGATAGTGCAGCGCTGCAACACGGCTCCCGAGGGCCTCGAACCGGCAGACGGGCGCGTGCGGTTGAGCACATCCCGCACGCAGGAAAGCCGATTTCGGCCGAAGATTTGTATCTCGACGTTTCCGGCAGCAAAAAACCCCGCCGCACGGAGGCTGACGGGGCTGTAGTTTGCTCGAGAACATTCCCAGGACCAACCAGGAAGCTTCGGCTCCTGTTAGATCCGACTGGCCGGCGGCCCGCAAGCCCATCGAGTACTGTTGTTAGCGGTTAAGATTAATTTACCCGCCCTGCCCCTCGGATACCGGCCGTAAACCGCGCGTGGATCTCGGCCGGTCCGGGATCGCGGGCCTTCCTGCGAGGCTGCGGCAAGCCCGTGACGCGGGGCGCCGGGTTGCGCCCGCACGGCATCCTGTGGTGACCCTCCCGGCATGCCGTGTCCGAAAACATCCGCCGCCGCGCGGGACGATGCCGAAGGCCGGGCGGTCGCGCGACCCCCGCGAGCATGATGCCCATGTTCGGCTTCTCCCTGAGCTCCACCGAGCCCGACAGCATCGCCCACATCATCCAGGTCGCGCTCGCGCCGGCCTTCCTGCTGTCGGCGCTCGCGACCCTGCTGAACGTGTTCTCCACCCGCCTCGGCCGGATCTCCGACAAGGTCGACACGCTCTCGGGGGAGATCGTCACGGTGACGGATGCGGAGGCCGCGCGCCTGTCCCGCCGGCTGACCTTCCTGCGGCGGCGCTCCTTCGTCCTCGATGTCGCCGTCGTGCTCGCCTCGCTCGGCGCCTGCCTGATCGGGCTGGCCGTGCTGACCCTGTTCGTCGGGGCGATGCGCGATGCGGCGACCGCCTCGATCCTGTTCGCCTGCTTCGGCGCGGCTCTGGTCTGCACCGTGGCGGCGATCGGGGCGTTCATGACCGAGATCCTGATGGCCGGCCACGGGGTGCGTGACGAGGTCGATCACCAGCAGGACAAGGTTCCGGCGCAACCGTGATCCGCTCGGGTTTCGCGTTGCGTGCCCGAGGAACTTCGTCTTAATCTCGACGGTGCTTGATTCCGCTCGCCCGCCGCGTCCGAGTGTTCCGCCATGAGTGTCGCGATTCTGGTTGCCCTCATTGCCGGAGCCTTGTGCCTCGGGATGCTCTCCTCCCTCCTACCGTTCGGGCGGCGGGGCGAGGACGAGGAGATGGTTTTGCCCGACGAGAGCGAATTCTTCGATATCGGCGGCCCGATCATCGACCTGGAGCCGCTGATCCCGCTGCTCGATGCGCAGGCCATCGAATCGAAGCGGTGAGCGCGGTATCCTGGTCGCGTGGGGCCGCCGGCCCGATCGCATCCGGGCGGCGGCCCCGACCGTCGCTTTAGGCGGCCTCGTTGTCCGAATCGTCCGCGTCCAGGATGGTCTCCAGGTCGCCCACCAGGGCGTCGAGCTGATCGGCGGTCGCCTTGAGCTTCAGCTTGGTGCCGTCCTCGGCCTCCACCGCGATCTCGATATGGTCCTCGACCTTGGCGGCCAGGGCCTGCTTGATGGTGTAGGTCGTCACGTCAGCCGTGTTGGCCATGCCGGTCTCCTCGTTGGGCTGCGGGCAACGCGGAGTGTCCGGCATCGGCGCTGCGGCAGAAGCTCGCGTCGAAGACTCTTCGCAGCCTGTGCGGAGAGGCGGCCGTGACGGCGGGACGCTTCGCAGAATTGGCCCCCTTACAGTCGGGGGATGCGCCGCTCGACCACCCGCTGGCGATGGCTCGGGCTCTCCGGGAGGCGTGTCGGACTCGGCAGGGCCGGCAGCAGTTCCGGCTTGGCCCGGGGCGTCTCGACGACGACCGCCTCCAGCACCAGCGGCCGGGCCGGCTTGGTCAGGGCGAGCGGCTTGCCGGACTTCGCAGCCAGCGTCCCGATGGCCCAGAGCGCCAGACAGGCCAGGCCGACCCCGACACCCGTCCAGGACGGTTCCGAGCGGACCATCAGGAAGGCGGCGCCGGTCAGGGCGGCCGCGGCTGCGAACAGCCGGGGAGTCGGATCGCCGGACATCACGGCGCCAGCCTCACCGAGGCGGGCTGACGCTCGGTGAAGATCATCGCTCGAATGCGAGTCAATCCGCCAGGCTGGAGGGCGGCTGCCAGGTGGCGCCGGGATGCTCGCGGATGTCGCCGGCCCGGGCGCCGGTATCGGCATCGCTGGTCCAGTCGCCCGGCTCGGTGACGCTGGCGATCTCCGCCTCCGGGTAGGCGGCCGCCAGGAACAGGCGCGCCTCGCCCTCGGCCTCGGCCCGCACGGTCACGAGCGGCCTGTCTCGACCCGCATCGCGGATCTGGGCGATGAACAGCTTGGTCATGGGAGCCTCCGTACCGTGGGGCGCCAACGGGCCGGCGGCGGGATGGTTCAAGCCCGTCCCGATCGCGCGGCGATTGCCTTCCGCGGTACCTGTGGCAGCGACGATACAGCTTGAGTGTGGAAAACCGGGTAATTTCCGGGGCGATAGGAACATTCGCTGGGGAAAGACCAGTCATGAAGACGCTTCTGGCCTCGTTGGCCGCCTTTACTGCCCTGACCGCCGCCGCTTCGGCCGCCGACCTGCCGCGTCGCGCCGCCCCGCCGCCGATCTTCACCCCGGTGCCCGTGTTCACCTGGACCGGTGCGTATTTCGGTATCAACGCCGGCTACGCCTTCGACGCCAGCAGCAACAGCAACTCCAGCTTCGGGGTCCCGGCCGCGTTCGCCACGACCGCCGTCACCACCGCCACCTTCAGCCAGCGGAACCAGGAAGGTTTCACCGGCGGTGGCCAGGTCGGCTACAACTACCAGTTCACCCCGGGCTCGGGCGTGGTGGTCGGCATCGAGGCCGACGCCCAGTATCTCGACTTCGGCCGCAGCCGGAACAACGCCCTCATCACGGGCGGCCAGCTGCGTCCGGGCTTCACCGTCACCGACCCGCGCGGCCTGTCGAGCCTCGACTTCTTCGGCACCGTGCGCGGCCGCCTCGGCTACGCCTTCGACCGGGTCCTGGTGTACGGCACCGGCGGCTTCGCCTACGGCTCGGGCAGCGCCGATCGTTCGTTCGGCGGCTTCGCCGGCAACGACAGCTTCCGCACCGGCTACGCCGTCGGCGGCGGCATGGAATTTGCCCTCCCGGTCGACTCGTTCCTGAACTTCTTCCGGTCGAGCGCCGTCACGGTCAAGGTCGAAGGCCTGTACGTCAACCTCGACCGCAACACCCGCAACCAGGGCGCGTTCGTGATCAACGCCGCCAGCAACGTCCCGGCCTTCTCCAGCATCGTCGGCCGCCGCGACGACGAGTTCGCCGTCGTTCGCGCTGGCCTGAACTACAAGTTCGGCTCGTACTAAGACCCGGACCGCCCGGCCTTCGGGCCGGGTAAGCGATCCGACCCGCTGCAACGCCCCGGGAGCCTCCGCTCCCGGGGCGTTTGCCGTTGGGCCTCTCCGGGACGGCGCAGCCCTGCTGGTGCGCGACCGCCGGGAACAGCCGCTGGCCCCGGCGGGTTGTTGGGGTCATGCCGGCCTCGGTCGGCCCCTCTCAGTTCGAGCGTCTCATGACCAGCCGTACCCTTCAGTCCACGCTTCTCGCCCTCGCGCTCGTCGCCGGCAGCGCCGGGATGGCGGCCGCCCAGAGCACGCCCAACGGCAACACCTCGACGTCGGGCGCCCCCGCCGGCAGCAACAGCACGGGCAATGGCGCCACCGGCAGCGGTGCGGCCCCCAGCGGCAAGTAAGCGAGTCGGTAACCCGGCCTTAACCATAAAGGCCGAAAGACCGGTCGATCCAGGAGCCCAGCGCTCCGACGACCGTGCTTCCTTCAGCCCCGCGGCCTGTCCCGGCCCGCGGGGTTTTTTCGTGGCCCGGCCTGGGCGAGGGCGGGTCCGGATCCGCCATGCGCCCACTTTCCCCCGGAGCGAACCGGGCGCCATCCGCGAAACCTTGACCTTTCATCTGAAAAACAGCACCTCACATCAGTACGCGGCCGGCTGCGCACGCGAATGTTTGAATGCGTGACTCCGGTGATGCGGTCGAAATCAGTCCTGGAGATGGGCGCGGACGAGCCTGGTCTACATCAGGCGGCGGCCTGGCGTGAGGCCGTCGCCCCGTTCTGGGAATTCTCGATCCGGCAAGAGGATGTCGCCGATTTCCGCGGGCGATCGCAGGTCCGGCACCTGGGCAATGCCATCCTGTGCCGGGCGAGCGCCTCCAGCCTGCGGTTCGAGCGCCCGCGCGCGCTGGTCGCCCGGATGGGCGTCGATCACATCCTGGCCCATGTCCGCGTGTCCGGCCGGTCCCGGATCACGATCGACGGCAGCGAGCGCGATTGCGGGCCGGGCGATCTCTGCCTGTTCGACCTGTCCCGGCCCCTGGCTGCCCGCTCCACGGATTACCGCGCCCTGACGGTTGTGCTGCCGCGGTCGCTGTTCGGCCAGGGGGCGGGCGATCTCGATGCGCTCCACGGAACTGTCCTTCAGGGCACCACGCCGTTCGGCCGGCTGCTCGCCGATCATCTGCGCGTCCTGAGCGCCCAGGCCGACGGGTTCTCGGAGCGCGAGGCGCGGGCGGCCGCGGAGGCGACGGCGACGCTGCTCGCCGCCGCCGTCCCGTGCCTGTCCGGAGGCGGCCGGACCGGCCAGGCGCCGGAGCGCGCGCCGCTCCTCCTCGCCATGCGGCAGGTGATCGAGGCCGAACTGACCGCCCCGGGCCTGACCGCCGAATCGCTCTGCGGGCGGTTCGGTGTCTCGCGCAGCGCGCTCTACCGCCTGTTCGCCCCGATGGGCGGCGTGGCCGGCTACATCCGCCAGCGCCGGCTGGACCGCGCCTATCGGGACCTCGCCCGCGCGGGGGAGGGCCGGTCCGTGCGGATCTCGGAGGTCGCCTACCGGTGGCATTTCGAGAATCCCGCGCATTTCACGCAGGCGTTCCGGGACGCGTTCGGCTGCGCCCCCCGGGACGTCCGCGCTCAGGCCGGCGCACCACCCTCCCCGCTCCCGCCGTGCCAGGATTGGGCCGATTTCTACGACTGGGTCCTGCGGCTGTCCGCGTGAGCCTGGTCGCCCCGGTCCCGCCGGCCCTTGTGCGGCGCCCCTTGTGCGCCCGGGGCCGTATCGCCCATAACGGCCGCGATGACATCTCGGATGCGGCAGGGGCGCTCGGGGCGCGGCTGGTGGGCGATCGCCGCCCGCATGCTCGCGCGCGTCCTCGCCCTATCCTTGGCCCTGTCCCTGGCCGGACCGGGCGTGGGCCTCGCGGCGGATCTGGCATTCCATGCGGGCGGCCATCACGACCGCGTCGACGGGCCGTCCCTCGCGGAGGGCGGCAGCAGCGTCGACCCCGGCGTGACCGAGCACCTCCATTGCGGCTGCCACCAGGTCGCGCCGCTCGAGACCGGAATCCCGGCGCCGCCGGCGGTTCCCGGCCGGCCGGTCGCGGTCCGGATCGCCGCCGCCCTCCCCTCGGTCGTCCCGGACCGCCTGCCCCGGCCGCCCCGCGCGTGAGCTAACGCCGCCGGTTTCGGCGCGCGTCCTGGCCGGGCCCCCGCGCGGGCGCCCGGTTCGCCCTCCGCGTCATCTGAACGGGATCCCCCGGACGCCGCCGCGCGGCGCCTGCGGTCCCGGCCGAGCAGGCCCCCATGCGTCTCCTGATCTCCTGTCTCCTCCTGGCCGCCGGCATCGTCGTCGGCGCCGCCGTTCCGGACGTGTCCGGGTTCGTCCGGGACAGCCTCGCGGCGATCGGCCTGACCTGGGCCGCCGGCAAACCCGGCCCCGAACCGACCGGGCACGATCACGACCCTGGCCCGGCGCAGGCCGCCGCGCATGAGAGCCACGGGCACGCGGGCCACGACGCGCACGCGGAGGCGGGCGTGATCCGGATGAGCCCCGAGCAGGTGGCGGCCCAGGACATCACGGTCGCCCCGGTGGCGGGCGGCACCCTGGCGCGCCACCTGCTCGTTCCCGGCACGATCACGCCCGATACCGACCGGATCGCCCGGGTCCCCGCCCGGGTGGTCGGGACCGTCGCGGAGATGCGCAAGCGCCTGGGCGATTCCGTGCAGAAGGACGAGGTCGTCGCCGTGCTCGACAGCCGGGAGGTCGCCGACGCCAAGAGCGAGTATCTGACCGCCCTGGTCCAGGTCGAACTCCAGACGATCAATTTCGAGCGCCAGCAGAAACTGCTGGCCTCGCGCTCGGCCTCGGAATCGGCGTTCCAGAGCGCCCGCGCGGCGTTCCTGGAGACCCGTCTGCGGGCCGACCTCGCCCGCCAGAAGCTGTCGGCACTGGGGCTCGACGCCGCCGCGGTCGCGGCCGCGCAGACCCGCGACGAGGCGACCCCGACCCACTCGACCCTGCGCCGTTACGAGCTGCGGGCGCCGCTCGCCGGCCGCGTGGTCGAGCGCCGGGTCGATGTCGGCTCGGCGGTGGGCAAGGAGGGCGACCCGGCCGACCTCTATCTCGTGGCCGATCTCTCCACGGTCTGGATCGAGCTGTCGGTGCCGACCCTCGACCTCGCCCAGGTCCAGGAGGGCGCCCGCGTCGCCGTCACCCCGACGCGCGAGGGCGGCCGCCGCCGTGCGGAGGGGCGGGTGATCTTCGTGAGCCCGTTCCTCAACGCCGAGACGCGCTCGGCCCGGGTCGTGGTCGCCCTGCCCAATGCCGACCTGGCCTGGCGGCCCGGGACCTTCGTCACCGCCGAGCTCGAGATCGACCGGGACCACGTGCCGGTCCGGGTGCCCAAGGCGGCGCTCCAGACCGTGGCCGGCACGCGGGTGGTGTTCGTCCGGACCCCGGACGGGTTCGCGATGCGCGCGGTCGAGCTCGGGCGCTCCGACGACGAGGCCTACGCGGTCACGGCCGGGCTCGCGCCCGGCGAGGCCATCGCGGTCGCCAATTCCTTCCTGCTGAAGGCCGAGCTCGGCAAGGCCGAAGCCGGCCACGACGATTGAGGCGCCGGACATGCTGAGCCGCATCCTCGACGTTTCGATCCGCCAGCGCTGGCTGGTCCTGCTCCTCGTGCTGCTGGCGGCGGGTTTTGGCGCCACGGCCCTGACCCGGCTGCCGATCGACGCGGTCCCGGACATCACCAACAACCAGGTCCAGATCAACACGCTCGCGCCGGCCCTGTCGCCGGTCGATATCGAGCGCCAAGTGACCTACCCGGTCGAGACCGCGCTGGCCGGCATCAAGGGGCTCGACTACACCCGCTCGCTCTCGCGCAACGGCTTCTCGCAGGTCACAGCGGTCTTCGACGAGGGGCTCGACATCTACTTCGCCCGCCAGCAGGTCGCCGAGCGCCTGTCGCAGGTGAAGGGCGACCTGCCCCCCGGGGCCGAGCCGCATATGGGCCCGATCTCGACGGGCCTCGGCGAGATCACCATGTGGTCGGTCCACTACGCGAAGCCCGGTGAGCGGACGGTCTCGCCCGCCGGCCGGCCCGGCTGGCAGCCGGACGGCAGCTACCTGACTCCGGAGAACCAGCGCCTCGCCACCGCGCTGGAGCAGAACGCCTACCTGCGCACCGTCCAGGACTGGATCATCCGGCCCCAGATCCGGACCGTGCCGGGGGTGGCCGGCATCGACGGCATCGGCGGCTACGAGAAGCAGTACCACGTCCAGCCGGACCCGACGAAGCTGACCGCCCTCGACCTGTCCTTCGCGGACGTCGTCCGGGCGCTCCAGGCCAACAATGCCAACCAGGGCGCCCGCTACCTGGAGGACAATGGCGAGGGCACCATCGTCCGCGCCGCCGGCCGGCTGGAGAGCATGGAGGCGATCGCCGACGTGGTGGTGGCCACACGGGGCGGCGTGCCGGTGCGGGTCCGGGACGTGGCCGCCCTGCGGTTCGGGCGCGAATTGCGCACCGGCTCGGGCAGCGCGGACGGCCGGGAGGCCGTGATCGGCACCGCCCTGATGCGGATCGGCGAGAACAGCCGCACGGTCGCCACCGCGGTCGCCGCACGCCTGGACCAGATCCGGCGCACCCTGCCCCCCGGCATCGTCGTGCAGACGGTGCTCGACCGGACTGTCCTGGTCGAGGCCACGATCCGCACGGTGGCCCAGAACCTCGCCGAGGGCGCGGCCCTGGTGATCGCGGTGCTGGTCCTGCTGCTCGGCAACGTCCGGGCCGCCCTGGTCGCGGCCCTGGTGATCCCGGTCGCCATGCTGATGACCGTGACCGGCATGGTTGAGGCAAAAATCTCGGCCAACCTGATGAGCCTCGGCGCCCTGGATTTCGGGCTGATCGTCGATGGCGCCGTGATCATCACCGAGAATGCCCTGCGCCACCTCGCCGAGCGCCAGCACGCGCTGGGGCGCCGGCTCGATCTGGAGGAGCGCCTGGAGACGGTCCGGGCCTCGGCCGAGGAGATGATCCGCCCGTCCCTCTACGGGCAGGCGATCATCATCCTGGTCTACGCGCCGCTCCTGACCTTCACGGGGGTCGAGGGCAAGATGTTCGAGCCGATGGCGCTGACCGTGATCCTCGCCCTGGCCTGCGCGTTCCTGCTGTCGCTGACCTTCGTGCCGGCGCTGATCGCCATCGTGATCACCGGCCGGGTCACCGAGGCCGACAACCCGCTGATCCGGGGCCTCAAGGCCGCCTACCGGCCGCTGCTCGCCGCGGCGATCCGGGCGCCGGCGCCGGTCCTGGGGGCGGCCCTGCTGCTGCTCGTGGGCGCCGGCCTGCTGTCGGCCCGGCTCGGCACCGCGTTCATCCCGCTGCTGGACGAGAAGAGCATCGCGCTCAACGCCAGCCGGATCCCCTCGACCTCCCTGACCCAGTCGCAGGCCATGCAGCTCAAGGTCGAGCAGATCGTTGCGACCTTCCCGCAGGTGGCCACGGTCTTCTCGAAGACCGGCACCGCCGACATCGCCTCCGACCCGATGCCGCCAAGCGCCTCGGACACGTTCGTGATCCTGAAGCCGCAGGCGGAGTGGCCCGATGCCGCCCTGACCAAGGCGGCGCTCCAGGCGCAGATCGAGGCGGCCGTGGGGGCGCTCGCCGGCAACGTCTACGAGTTCTCCCAGCCGATCCAGATGCGCTTCAACGAACTGCTCGCCGGGACCCGGGGCGACCTCGCCGTCAAGGTGTTCGGCGACGCGTTCGAGCCGATGCTCAGGACCGCAAACCAGATTGCCGCGATCCTGCGCGGCATCGACGGGGCGGACGACGTGAAGGTCGAGCAGATCGCCGGGCTGCCGGTGTTCGAGATCGGGATCGACCGGACCGAGGCGGCGCGCCTGGGCCTGAGCACCGGGGCGATCCAGGAGGTGATCGGCGCCGCGATCGGCGGCCGGGACGCCGGCTTCGTGTTCGAGGGCGACCGGCGCTTCCCGATCGTGGTGCGCCTGACCGACGCCGTCCGGGAGGACCGCGAGGCCCTGGAGAACCTGCCCGTCCCCCTGCCCCCGGGGCCGAACGGCAAGGTCGCGTCCGTGCTGCTGCGGCAGGTCGCCAGCTTCTCGGTGACCGAGGGGCCGAACCAGATCTCGCGGGAGAACGGCCAGCGGCGCGTCGTCGTCACCGCCAACGTCCGCGGCCGGGACATCGGCTCGCTGGTGGCGGAGGCGCAGGGAAAGGTCGCCGAGCAGGTCGCGCTGCCGGCCGGCTCCTCCGTGACCTGGGGCGGCCAGTTCGAGAACCTCGCCTCGGCCCGGCGGCGCCTGACCCTGGTGGTACCGGTCTGCTTCGTCCTGATCTTCCTACTGCTGACCTCGGCGCTGGGCAGCGCCCGCGACGCGCTCCTCGTCTTCAGCGCCGTGCCCCTGGCGCTGACCGGCGGTATCGCGGCCCTGTGGCTGCGGGACATGCCGCTGTCGGTGCCGGCCGCCGTCGGGTTCATCGCGCTCTCGGGGGTGGCGGTGCTGAACGGCCTGGTGATGCTGAGCTTCATCAAGCAACTGGTCACCGAGGGCCGGCCCCTGCGGGCGGCGATCCTGGAGGGGGCCCTGACCCGGCTGCGGCCCGTGGCGATGACGGCGCTGGTCGCCTCGCTCGGCTTCGTCCCGATGGCCCTCGCCACCGGCACCGGCGCCGAGGTGCAAAGGCCGCTCGCCACCGTGGTGATCGGCGGCCTGATCAGCGCGACCCTGCTGACCCTGGTGGTGCTGCCGGCGCTCTATGCGCGGTTCGGGAGGGCCGCCGCCCCGGTCGGGGCCGAGCCTGACAGGTCGGCCTCCGCCGGCAGGCCCCGGCCCTTGATCAGGCCGTAGACCGCCGGGATCACGATCAGGGTCAGGAGCGTCGAGGAGGCCATGCCGCCGATCATCGGCACGGCGATCCGCTGCATCACCTCGGACCCCGCGCCGGTGCTCCACAGGATCGGCACCAGGCCGGCCATGATCGCCACCACGGTCATCATCTTCGGTCGGACCCGCTCCACCGCTCCGACCATGATGGCGGCGCGCAGGTCCTCCCGGGTGAGGGGCCGCCCGGCCCGCGCGGCCTTGCCACGCCGCTCGGTGAGCGCCTGGTCGAGATAGACCAGCATCAGGATCCCGGTCTCGGCGGCGACGCCGGCCAGCGCGATGAAGCCCACCGCCACGGCGACCGACAGGTGGAACCCCATCGCCCACATCAGCCAGACGCCGCCGACCAGCGCGAAGGGCAGCGACAGCAGTACGATCAGCGTCTCGGTCACCCGGCGGAACACGAGGTAGAGCAGCAGCACGATCACCATCAGGGTCGCCGGCACGACGATCCGCAGCCGCGCCTCGGCCCGCTCAAGGGCCTCGAACTGGCCGCTCCACTGCAGCGTCATCCCCTCCGGCAGCGGCACCGCCCGCGCCACCACGTCCCGCGCCTGCGCCACGTAGCCGCCGAGGTCGCGCCCGGCGATGTCGACGTAGAGGTAGAGGGCGAGCCGCCCGTTCTCGGTGCGGATCGCGGTCGGCCCGCGCGTAAGCTGGATCGACGCGACCGCGCCGAGCGGCACGCTCCCGCCGGCGGGCAGCGCCACCTGGACGTCGCTTGCAATCGCCTGCGGGTCGGACCGGAGGGCGCGCGGGTAGCGGACAGCGACGCCGTAGCGCTCGCGCCCCTCCACGGTGGTGGTGACGGTCGCCGCGCCGAGCGCCGTGGCGACCACGTCCTGGACGTCGCCCACGGTGAGTCCGTAGCGGCCGAGCGCCTCCCGGTCCGGGGTGATGTCGAGGAAGGTGCCGCCCACGACCCGCTCGGCATAGGCGCTCGTCGTGCCCGGAACCGTGCGAACCGCCGCCTCGACCCCCCGGGCGACTTGCTCCATGGCCGACAGATCGGTGCCGAACAGCTTGATGCCCACGGGGGTGCGGATGCCGGTGGCCAGCATGTCGATCCGGGCGCGGATCGGCTGGGTCCAGGCGTTGGACACGCCGGGAAACTGCAGCGCCTTGTCCATCTCGGCTCTGAGGCTCGCAAGCGTCACCCCGGGCCGCCACGCCTCCGGGGCCTTGAGCCGGATGATCGTCTCGAACATCTCGAGTGGCGCTGGATCGGTCGCGGTGCCGGCGCGTCCCGCCTTGCCGTAGACCGAGGCGACCTCCGGAAAGGTCTTGATGATCCGGTCCTGGGTCGCCAGCAGCTCCGCCGCCTTGGTGACGGAGAGGCCCGGCAGGGTGGTGGGCATGTAGAGCAGCGTGCCCTCGTTGAGCTCGGGCATGAATTCCGAGCCGAGCTGGCGCGCCGGCCAGATCGTGGCGGCGAGCACCCCGAGGGCCAGGACGAGCGTCAGGATCCGGGCCCGCAGCACCGCGGCGATCAGCGGCCGGTAGGCCCCGACCAGCAGCCGGTTCACCGGGTTGCGGTGCTCCGGCACGATCCGGCCGCGCAGGAACAGGATCATCAGCGCCGGCACCA
This sequence comes from Methylobacterium sp. J-072, assembly GCF_022829425.1. NCBI lineage: Bacteria > Pseudomonadati > Pseudomonadota > Alphaproteobacteria > Hyphomicrobiales > Methylobacteriaceae > Methylobacterium > Methylobacterium sp. J-072. The sequence goes on from NZ_JAKSYK010000195.1 coordinate 12,223, forward strand.
GGGTCACCGACAGCAGCGCGGCGGCGGCCATCGCAAACGTTTTGGTGAAGGCCAGGGGCCCGAACAGCCGGCCCTCCTGGCTCTCCAGGGTGAAGATCGGCAGGAACGAGACCGTGATCACCAGGAGGGACAGGAACAGCGACGGCCCGACCTCGGCGGCGGCCCCGACCAGGATCTCGGCCCGGGGCCGCTCTGGAGGGGCGCGCTCCAGGTGCTTGTGGGCGTTCTCGATCATCACGATGGCGGCGTCGATCATCGCCCCGACCGCGATGGCGATGCCGCCGAGACTCATGATGTCGGCGCCGAGTCCGAGCGCCCGCATGACCGAAAACGCCATCAGGATCGCCACGGGCAGCATCAGGATCGCCACGAGCGCGCTGCGCAGGTGCAGCAGGAACACCACGCAGACCAGCGCGACGATGGCGCATTCCTCGACCAGGGTGTGGGTCAGCGTCGCGATGGCCGCGTCGATGAGCTGCGACCGGTCGTAGACCGGCACGATCGCGGTCCCGGCCGGCAGGCTTTTGGCGATCTCGGCGAGGCGATCCTTGACGCTGGCGATGACGGCGCGGGCGTTGGCGCCGAAGCGCTGCACGACGATGCCGCCGGCGACTTCGCCCTCCCCGTCGAGCTCGGCGATCCCGCGCCGCTCGTCGGGCCCGATCTCCACCCGGGCGACGTCGCGCACCCGCACCGGCGTGCCGGTGTCGGTCTTGAGCACGATGGCGCCGATATCCTGGGTGCTCTTGAGGTAGCCCCGGCCGCGCACCACCACCTCGAACTCGGACAGCTCGACCGTGCGGCCGCCGACATCGGCGTTGCTCGCCCGGATCGCGTCGCGCAGGCGGTTCAGGCCGATGCCCTGCGCCCGCAGGCGGTTCGGATCGACGATCACGCTGTACTGCTTGACGAAGCCGCCCACCGGGGCGACCTCCGCCACCCCCTCCCCGCGCGAGGCCGCGAACCGGATCACCCAATCCTGCAGGGAGCGCAGCTCGGCCAAAGTCCGCTGCCGGGCCAGGATGACGTACTGGTAGACCCAGCCGATGCCGGTGGCGTCGGGCCCGAGCGTCGGGATCACCCCGGCGGGCAGGCGGCTGCCTGCGCCGTTGAGGTATTCGAGCACCCGCGAGCGCGCCCAGTACGGGTCGGTGCCGTCCTCGAAGATGAGGGTGACGAACGAGACCCCGAACATCGAGACTCCGCGCACCACCTTGGCGCGCGGCACGGTCAGCATGGCGGTGGTCAGCGGGTAGGTGACCTGGTCCTCGACCACCTGCGGCGCCTGGCCCGGATACTCGGTGTAGACGATGGTCTGCACGTCCGAGAGGTCCGGAATGGCGTCCAGCGGCAGGGTGCGCAGGGCCTGGATGCCCCCCGCCACCGCGAAGACGGTGCCGATCAGAACGAGCACGCGGTTGCGCGCCGACCAGGCGATCAGCCGGGCGATCATCGGCCGCCCTCCCCGTCGGCCGGCGGGGCAGCGAGGCTCGCCAGCGCCGCCTTCAGATTGCTCTCGGCGTCGATCAGGAAATTGGCCGCGGTGACGACCCGCTCGCCGGCCCGGAGGCCCACGCGGATCTCGACGTAGCCGTCGCCGCGGCGCCCGATCTCGACCGCCCGGGGCGCGAACCGGCCCTCCCCACCATCGATCAGCACCGCCTGGCGCGATCCAGTCTCCAGTACGGCTCCCTCCGGCACCGCGACCACCGGCTCGGTGGAGCCCGTGGCGATCTCCACATCCGCATACATGTCGGGCAGGAGCAGCCCGTCCGGGTTCGGCAATTCGATCCGGATGCGGGTCGAACGGGTCTCCCGGTTCACCTGCGGGTAGATCATCCCGACCCGGCCGGTGAGGCTGCGGCCGGGCACCCGCACGGTGGCGGCCTGGCCGACGCGGATGCCGGCAAGATCGTGCTCCGGCACGTCGGCCAGCACCCAGATCCGCGACAGGTCGGCGATCCGGAACAGGGTGTCGCCGGCCGCGGCCTTCATGCCCTCGATGGCCCGGCGCTCAAGCACCAGCCCGTCCCGGGGCGAGGCCCAGGTGATCGCCCGCGGCACCGTCCGGGTGCGCTCCATCTCGGCGATCACCGCCTCGGAGACGTTGAGGTTGCGGATCCGCCGGCGGGCGCCGTCGAAGCCCGGATTGGCGATCAGCTGCGCGGCGGCGGCGTTGATCTCGGGCGCGTAGACCGAGACCAGAGGCTGCCCCTGCCGGACCCGGTCGCCGGTGGTGACGTCCTCGACATGGTCGACATAGGCGTCCGCCCGGGTCGCCACCACGGTGACCCGGCGCTCGTCCAGCGCCACCGTGCCCGGCACCCGGACCGGCCGGGACACGACCCGTCGCTCGACCACGGCGCTGCGCACGCCGGTGCGCTGGATCCGGCCCGGCGAGATCGTGACGGTGCTCGGGTCGGGATCGTCGCCGTCATAGACGGGGATGTAGTCCATCCCCATCGAATCTGTCTTGGGCACCGGCGAGGTGTCGGCCAGGCCCATCGGGTTGCGGTAGTAGCGCACGGCGCGGCTGGGATTTTTTGGCCCGTCGCCCTCCCCCGGCCCGGCCCGACCCGGAACGTCCTCGGCGGCGGGCCGGTCGAAGCGCAGATCCTCGCTGGCCTGGACGGCGCGGAACAGGCGTCCGTCCTCGGTCATCATCGGCGACAGGGAATAGACCGGCTTCCCGTCCGGATCCTGGTAATACACCACCGGCCCAGAGACCTTCGGCAGGGCAGCCGGAGTCCCGGCGGCGAAGCCCGCCCAGGCTCGGGCGACGGACAGGGGCGCCGCGCCGTCGGTCACGCGCCCTGCCCCATAGCCGAGGCCCCCCGCCGCCACGGCGACGAGGGTCCCGGTCAGCCAGGCCGCGCGGCTCACGGCACGGCCCGGAAGACGAGCTTGTCGCTGACGGTGCCGGTTTCGCCCTGGAGCTTCGCCCCCAGCGACAGCCGCCAGCCGCCCGCCATGGTGAGCTTGGTCTTGAACCGGTAGAGGCCCGGCTCCGTGGACGGGAGCTGCGCGAGGGTCGAGGTCATCTCGTCCATGCTGTCGGGGGCCATGTCGATGCGCTTGACGAAGATCACCGCGTCGGTGACCGGCTGGCCGCTGCGCGTGTCGACCAGGCGGACCGTCAGGACGGCGTCGCCGACCTTGGCCTCCTGGGTGACGAGCTCGAACCGGTAATCCGCGGGTGCGGCGCGAGCCGGGACCGTCAGGGCGACGCCGACGAGCGCGGCCGCGCAGGCGCGCGCCAAGGATTGGGCAACAGAGTGAAAGGTCACGAAAATCTCCTGAACCACGATGGCCGGCCGCACGGGCGTGCGGCCTCACACGGGCTCGGCGGCCCGCAGCATCGGGTTCAGGTTCGGGGCGGCTCGGGCGGCGGCGTCCCGGTGACGCTGGCGAACCCCTCGGCACGCAGCGCGAAGGCGGCCGCCCCGGTGGCGAGGGGCACCGGCAGGCCGATCGCGGAGGGCGGCAGGGAGGCAAGGCTACCGAGGCACAGGGCCATCAGCGGGCAGCCCTTGAGGCAGCCCTTGGCCCCGTCCCCGGGCTGATCCGCCGGCGCCGCAGCCTCGGGCGGGCAGCAAGGCATGGCCGCCATGGCGGCCTCGGCCATGTCCATCGCCATCGCGGGCCCGTCCATCGCATGGGCATGCCCGTGCAGCGGAGGAGCCTGATCCGCCTGGGCCATCGGCGCATGCATGCCGGCGACCGCCGCGGGGGCGGCGACCGGACTCAGGGCGAGGCTGAGAACCGCCAGAAGCGGAAGCAGCCGCCGAAGGGCCAACCAGAGGATCACGGGTCTAGGATGCCAGCTTTCGCAGCCCTGCGGAAGTGTTTCGGCTGACCGGGACAGGGCCGATCGCGGCGGCCTGGGGTCAAGGACGGCAGCGAAGGCGCAGGTCGGGACGGATGGCGCTCGCCGGCGAAGCGGGCGAGCGACCCCGCTACCCTTCGTTGAAAAAATCCACGTTGCCCGTATCCAGGCTGTAGGCGGCGCCGACCACGCGCAGCTTGCCGCTCTTCTGCGGGTCGGTGAGGAGCGGCTCGGCGGCCGAGCGCAGACGCGTCACCGTGCGGTCGACGTTGGCGCGGACCGCGTTCTCCACGAGATCCCCCGGCTTGTCCCGGACCGTCAGGACCGCCGGCACGATCGGCTCGATCATCTGGCCGATGGCGCCCGGGAAGGTGGTGTTGTTCTTGACCACGCTCACGGCGGCCTCGACGGCCCCGCAGCGACTGTGGCCCATCACCAGGATCAGCGGGACGCCGAGCTGCGCCACGGCATACTCGATCGAGCCGAGCGCCGTCGTGTCGACGGTGTTGCCGGCATTGCGCACGATGAACAGCTCGCCGAGGCCGCGGCCGAACAGGATCTCCGGCGAGACGCGGCTGTCGGAGCAGCTCACCAGCACGCAGAAGGGCGTCTGCCCGAGCGCGATCTCGATGCGGCGCTCACGCCCCTGAGCGGAGCGCACCGGCGAGTCGGTGAGATAACTGGAATTGCCGTCCTTGAGGGCTTTGAGCGCCTGATCGGGCGTCATGTCGGTCTTCTTGGTGCTCGGCGCGGCAGCCCGGGCCGGGTGCTGCGTCGCCAGGGCGGCGATCATCCCCGCCCCGAGGCTGCAACCGCATCCGAGAATGTGCCGACGGCTCAGTGTGTGCGTCATCGCGTTTCCCCCGGCCATCCATCACGCCACCAGCGAGCGAGCCGGATGAAAGCCTCACAGACAACGCTCTGATACCGGTGCTCAATCCAGTAATGGCCACGCAGTGGCGCTCAAATTGATATCGTCGACGTTTGTTATGCGGTCGGTCACAGGTTAGGCCTCGGCCTCCGCCGCAGAGCGCGCATGGGATCGGGTGTTCAGCGCTGCCGGCGAGCGATCAGCCGCGCCAGCCGCGGTCGCAGGGGCAACGACAGCCGGTAGGCCACCTCCGCCAGAGGCAGGACAAGCCGCAGCCCGAAGACGCGCAGATCGACGAGGCGGCCGAGCCAGCGCCAGTTCGGCAGGACACGCCACAACCGCGCGAACGCCGCCGCGCCCGACACCAGCCGACCATCCGCGCCACGCACGTGGAAGCGCCGCAGCGCGTCGCCCCGGTCGAGATCCGGCCCCAGGTCAGCGGCCGGCGCATTGCGCCCGACATCCACGAAGGCGATCCGCTCGGCTCCCCGGCAGTGTTGATAATGGCCGATCTCGGCCCGGCAGAGCGGGCAGCCGCCATCGTAGTAGACGGTCAGGTCGGAACTCATCGGATCACCTCTCACGGCCTGCACGGCCCCGCTCGCCCGGCGCCTGGGATACGACGACCTCGGCCGCTCGCGGCCGGGTCTCGGAGCGGGCTTCAAGGAAACGCGTCAGTACCGTGATCGGCCCCTTGAGCGGACGCAGTCGAAGGTGGCTCAGATCGTCGCCTGCGGTCTCTCCTCCCCTGGGCCGGGTTCTGCACCTAACCCTTGCGGAAGGCCGGTGTCTCGGACGTGGCGACGCCCTTCTGTGTCGAGACCGCGATGCCGCATCTGCATCCCCGGCCTGTGCAGCATCCTCAGAAGCAGCCGCGCGGCCTCATGGCGGCCCAGGTAGCGCTCCTGGGCCGGGCTCTTGTCGGGGCGCGGCACTTCGCCACCACTCGCGTGCGGCCCTGACGCAGGTCATGATCAGGCGTGGCCCGCAGGTTCTCCAACGCGCGGCGCACGCCCGCATGTGGAACGGCGCTGGCTGACGGCGACCATATCCGTGGGACGGTCTCCCGCAGGCCGAGTTGGTGGCCACGCGCCACGGACATCCGTCCAAGCCAGTCAGCAAGGAAGCCTGAGCGCCTCTGTTGAGGATTCGGATCAGGTTTGCGGACGGCCAAGCCTTCGCGCGAACGCGCGATAGAGCGGTTTTGCCCAAACCTGCAGATTCAGGACTCGTGCGGCAGATCAGTTGGTTTGTTTTTTATAGTCTTTGCTGAATTCAGTCTCGCGGTTCGATCGTATGTCGATGACATGAAGAACTATATATCATAATCTGCCAGAGCGGATCAATCGCACATTGCAAAAATGTGCATTTTCCTCTTGATTCGGCAATGCGATAAGATTTACGTTTCACCTTAGCTGATCGCCACAGCGTGCCGAAGTAATAACGTCAGAAAAATCAGTGATAAAATATAAATTACACACATCGAGTCCGACATAAAATCATGCGACGCTGTAATTTAATCTCCGTTCGCATTCGATAATTCTCATCTCGTCCTGATCGTCGATAGCAACGTCAAACGAGATTGGGCGCTGCCCCATGCAGTGAGAAGCAGTCGCATGGCGACCTCAGAAACCGAGCGCTGACCAGGAGGCCGCGCTCAAGAACGAAGCTCATCCAAAAAATACAAACTTATCGGGGGGAATATCATGAAATGCGCGATCAAGATCGCCGCCGCTGTCGTATTATCGCAGGGGTTGTCCAGCTATAGCTTCGCAGCGGGAGAGTATCCGCCTTACGACGGTTATTTATTGACATATTTTACGGGCAATCGGCCCTGGGAGGAGACATTAAAGTTCTCCTACAGCCTGGATGGTCGCCGCTTCAACAAATTGAACAACGGCAATTCCGTCATCGACGCCAGTCATACCGAGATGGGCGGCCTGCGCGACCCCTATATCTACCGCGGGCAGGACGGCAATTTCTACATGACTGCCACCGACATGCAGAGTTGGAAGGGCTGGGGAAGCAACCGGGGTATCGTGCTGATGAAGTCCCCGGACCTCATCCATTGGAAATCGTCGACCATCAATTTCGAGAAGCAATTTCCAAATCTGTTCCCCGGCCTCCACGCTGCCTGGGCGCCGCAGGTCGCCTACAATCCGTTGACCGACAGGAACATAGTCTATCTGACCGTCGGAGCAGGCGAGCCCTACAAGGCTTATTATGCTCATGCCAACCGTGATTTCACGGCGCTGACCGAGACACCGAGGCAGCTTTTCTATGCTCGGGACGGCGTCGGCTACATCGATTACGATATCACCGAGCAGGACGGCAAATATCATATGCTGATGAAGGCGGAGACGGCGCCGCCCGGCAGCACGGCCCGGCTCCGGGTCATCAAGCATGCCGTGTCCGACCATCTCACCTGGGGCTACATCCTCCCCTCGCAGGATGAGGTGCAGAGAACCGGCAATGCCGTCGAAGGGCCGCAGGCCTACCGGCTGAACGACGGCAGCGGCTATATCGTCATGTACGACAATTACATGAACAATGGATTTCAGCTGGTCAAGACCACGGATTTCAAGACCTTCACGCCCGTCTCGGGTTCCGACATCAATCAGCTTTCGCCGCGACACGCCGGTATCATCTCCCTGACGTCTGACGAGCTCCATCGCGTGCTCGACAACGACACCAAGATCACCGTCGAGAATGCAGCGCCCTCCACGACTGCGGACAGGCAGGTCCAGGCCGCCCCCTCGGTCGGAAGCAGCGACAGAAAAGATCTCGGCACGCTCAAGGCCGACAATGGCTGGGCCTCGGAGATCTGGGGCCTCTCCGCCAACGGCAGCGTCGCGGTCGGGGATTCCTACGCGGACAACCAGAGCTCCAACATGCGCGCCGCGGCCTGGTCGGGCACCGACCTGTCGCAGAAGCAGGATCTCGGCACATTGAGGGCCGACAATACCGGCGCCGCGAAGGCCTATGCGGTGTCCAAGGATGGCGCCGTCATCGCGGGGATCGCCGAGAACGCCGATCAGCGGCTGCACGCCGTCGTATGGTCGGGGACGAACTGGGCGACCAAGACGGATCTGGGCACGCTGACATCGGACCAGTCCGGCACGTCCGGCGTGTACGCGCTGTCGGGTGACGGCAGCGTCGCGGCCGGCGAGTCGAGCGTCGATTCCGGGACGACCCACGCGGCCCTGTGGTCGGGGCGGAACTGGTCGACCAAGACCGACCTCGGCACCCTGCGCTCCGACAATTCCGGCACGTCCTGGGCCTACGCCCTCTCGAAAGACGGGTCGGTGGCCGGGGGCTATGCGGCGCCCGATCGCAGCGTCGATGTCTATTCGCACGCCACCCTGTGGTCCGGCACCAACTGGTCGACCAAGACTGATCTCGGCACGCTGAATTCCGACAACCGGGGTACCTCGGCGGTGCGCGCACTCTCGGCCGACGGCACGGTGGCGGCGGGCAGCAGCACCACGGTTTCCGGCTACACCCATGCGGCGCTCTGGTCGGGATCGCGCTGGTCGGACAAGCGGGATCTCGGGACGCTCCGGGCCGACAACAGCGGCTCGTCCTGGGTGCGGGCCCTGTCCGCCGATGGCCGGATCGCCGGCGGCATGGCCAGCACCAGTTCTGGGTTCGCGCATGGCGTCGTCTGGTTCGGCGACGGCTGGCGCAGCCGGACCGATCTCGGCACCCTGCGGTCCGATGGCGGCGGCGTGTCCGAGGTTCAGGCCCTCTCGGCCGACGGCCGCGTCGCGGCGGGCTATTCCGAGACCGATGCGGGCGATCCTCATGCGGTCCTGTGGAAGATCACCTATCCGACCACACCGGCCAGTGGGTCCACGAACCCGCAGGCCCAGACCCGAGCATCCGGTCCGGCGGTTTCCACGGCGGCACCGCCGGCGGAACAAGCGCCCGCCCAGGCTCCCGCGCCGGCGACGGCTCAGTCCCCGGCTCAGCCTGCGGAACCGGCCTCGCCGACGGTCGCGTCCAGCCCTTCACAGGCTTCGGCGCCGGAGCCGACGCCGTCCGCGCCGGCCTCCGACGTTCGCACGCAACTCGTCGATGTCACGAACACGCGTCGGTCGGTCTCCCGGCTGCGCTACGACACCTTCTCGGTCCTGGAGTTGCAGCGCCAGTCACTCGCCTATCAGCAACAGACCTGGTCTTGCAGCCGGGGCAGTCTCTGCTGGTCGGCCAGCGCAGGCTTCGTCTCGGATGGCAGCAGCACGGATACGCTCTCGACGCTTCCCTTGAGTTACGGCTTGACCGACAATCTCACGGTCGGCGCGCACCTCAGCTACGCCCCCTACCGCGCCCTGCCGTCGCCGGCCTTCAACGACACGCGCACCGCCGTCGGCGCCGGCGCCTTCCTGAACTGGCAGCAACCCTATGCGGGCGGCGCGTGGTATCTGCGCACCGCTTTCGGGGCCAGCCAGTACCATGCCGATATCCGCCGCCTGCAATCCACCGCGACGGAGGCCGGCACCGGCGGCGCCCGGATCGGAGGCCTCGCCGGCACGCTCGAGTTCGGGCAGACCGTCCCGCTGTTCGAGGATCTGGTGGTGGGCTGGCATGGCGGCGTCAGGACCAGCCGTATCACCCGTCAGGGCTACACGGAGGCCAATGTCAGCTTTCCCGTGCAGTACGACGGCATCGTCTACCGCAGCACGCTGGCCTATCTCGGGGCGGATATTGCGGTGCCGCTGACGACGAACCTGAGCTGGATCTCGGGCGTCGAGATCGAGCAGGCGGTGCGCAAGCCGACGCTGCGCTTCACGGCGCACGCGGATTACATCGGCGACTTCAAGTACGCCGCCGATCTGACCCGGACGCGGGGCGAGGCGAGAACCGGCCTGAAGTTCGGTCTAGGCAACAATCTCACCGTCTCCGCGACCGCCTCCGTGCGGACGACGGCGCTCGGCACCACGGCCATCGGCGGCCTGCTCAGCTTCGGCGGTGAGCTTTAGAGCATCATCCCGAAAGGCGGATTCCGGCAGAATATGACATAAAACGAAAGACTTAGCGCATCGCCCCGGTTACGATGCCCAAGACGATGCGCTGGGTCCATGACGCCGGCCTCCGCAGCGTCGGCCCGCATGGCGCTGCCGCCGCGAACGAACCGCCGTCACCGCCGAGCCGTTCTGTATCGCCCCTCGGTATCGGGCGTCGTCGCGCGCTCCCGACACGCGGCAACGTTATGCCGGCCCGTGGACGCGCCGTGGCATTTCAATCACAGGGCCCGAGGAAGCATCTTCTCCCGCGCGGATCGCAGCGCCATCGGCACGCTGTCTATTCCAGAAGCTTAAGCAAGAAACGTGCCATCAAGAAATATAGCCGGCGGCATCTTTGAGGGCTTCAGCATAAGACGATCGCCCATATTTATCTATCGGCACAAATTAAAATATTACAGTTGATGTTGAATGATGGCATATTATCGCTTGCATACTCTATTTTTTGATCCTTAATCTACGGCGCTTCATATCATCTTTTGCCGTAACGTCATGATCAAAGACGATCCGCTGCGGCAAAGGACAGCGTTGTTTCCACCTCTGCGGGCGATCGAGCAGTCGATGATGCGTACACAGGCGTACATCCACAACACTGCCACCAGCGGACTCAATCGCCGCCGATCAATCGCGACTGTGCTGCGCCGCTCGACCCTCGGACTGGCGGCTTTAGGCGCTTCTGTCTCGCATCATGCCCTCGCCCAGAGTCTGTCCGGCACAGATCCCGCAAGCTGGCGCACGCCGGAATATCAAGCCTCTTGGGGCCTGGAGGGGATGCACGCCGCCGATGCCTACGCGGCCGGCTATACCGGTCTGGGCGTCACCGTCGGGGTGGTCGATTCCGGCGTCTACAGCGCACACCCGGAATTCGCCGACGGCCGCGTCAAGCCGCTCACCATCACCGGGACATTCGGTGCGGACGGCTTCTACTTCATGGATCAGTTCGGAAAACCGATCAACCGGTCCCCACGACCGTCGATCTTCTCCAGCGGCCAGCCCTATACCGTCTCTGGCACGTACAATCCGGCCTACAACGATGCACACGGAACGGAAGTCACCGCAGCGATTGGGGCCTCCCGGGACGGGGTCGGCATGCACGGCGTGGCGTTCAACGCCAAAGTCTATGTGACGAATACACGGTCCACCGACGAGATGACGTACGGTGCCAATGCCGATTACGCCTACTTCAAGAACGCCTATGGCAGCTTGGCTGCGGCCGGGGCCCGGGCCATCAACACGTCATGGGGCAATCCGCCTCCTGGAGACAATTACAACAGCCTCGCGGGCCTGCGCAGTGGTTACGCAAAATTGGGGGAAAAACCTAATTTTCTCGATGCGGCCGCCGAAGTCGCCAAAGAGTTTAATATCATTCAGGTATTTGCTGCGGGCAACGGCGCCGCACCCAACGCAAGCATCCGAGCATCCGCACCTTATTTCAGACCGGACATCGAGAAAAACTGGCTTGCTGTCGGCGCAGCCGCGAGAAATTGGAGTGGTAGCCTCAACCCAGCCGATGTCGGTCTTGCAGATTATTCGAATCGAGCCGGAGCGGCAAAATATTGGTACGTTGCCGCGCCAGGCCAAGCCGTTACAACTGCTGCGCCGCCTTATGCGTCAGGCCCCCCCGGCTATACGACTGCGAGCGGCACCTCGATGGCCGCCCCGCATGCCACGGGCGCGCTCGCGGTGATCATGCAGCGCTATCCGTACATGACCAATCAGCAGGCCCGCGACGTCCTGCTTACCACCGCCTACCACCGCAACGCAGTCGACGGCGTTCCGGACGCCAACCCCAACGCCCCCAACGCCGTCTGGGGCTGGGGCGTCATCGACCTGAACAAGGCCATGAAGGGACCCGGGCAGTTCCTCGGCGCTTTCGCCGCGAACCTTCCGGCTGGCACGAAGGACACGTGGTCCAACGACATCTCCGAGGACGCGCTGATCCAGCGCAAGAAGGAGAACGACGCCGAGACCGCCTCCTGGCCCGCCCGGAAGATCGCAGGCGACCAGCGATGGAACCTTCCGGCGTTGCAGGCGACCGTCCCGGCGGCCCGCACCACCCTCAGTGCCGTTGCCCGCGGCCTGCGAACTTGGCGCCTCGATACCTACCTCGACGCCCTCAAGGTGAACGACGCGGATCCGATGGCCAGCAGGCTCCTGACCGCCTTCGTAGACATGAAAGGCTGGCGCCTATACTATCCATTCACGAGTTTCGACGGACGCACCCGCGACTATATCGGCAGCGAATTGGCCCGATACCTCGCGGGCCTGACCAGCGCTGATTACATCAAGGCCGCCTCCGCGCTCATCGCCGATTGGCAGGCGGAGGCGCAGGCCGAGCCCGCCCGCATCGCCTCGTTCGCGTCGATCCCGACCCGCGGCAGCCTGATCAAGCTCGGCGCCGGAACCCTCACGCTCTCCGGCACCAACAGCTATTCCGGCGGCACCACCTTCGCCGATGGCACGCTGTCCGTGTCGCACGACGCCAGCCTCGGCGCTGGCACCGCCCCGCTGACCTTCGACGGCGGCATCCTTCAGGTCACCGGCACCGGCTTCACCGCGACCCCACGCCCGATCACCTGGGCGAACGGCGGCGGCGGGCTCGACATCGCCGACCCAGCCAACACCTTCACCCTCAGCCAGTCGCTCGCCGGATCCGGCGGCCTGGCGAAGCTCGGCGCCGGCACCCTGGCGCTCGCCGGCACCAACAGCTATGCCGGACCGACCCTGATCGCGGCCGGCACCCTCCGGGCGATCGGCGGCCAGGCCATCGGCGATCGCAGCGCCGTGCGCATCGGCGCCGGCGCCACCCTGGCGCTCGCCGACAGCGAGACCATCGGGTCGCTTGCCGGACAGGGCCGCGTCGCGCTTGGATCCGCCCGCCTCACCGCCGGAGGCGACGGCTTCTCCACGACCTTCGCCGGCACGATGGACGGCACCGGCACCCTGACCAAGGCCGGTGCCGGCACCCTGACGCTCGCCGGGGCCAACACCTACACCGGCGGCACCACCATCGCGGCCGGCACCCTCCAGGTCGGCGACGGCGGCACTGCGGGCAGCCTCGTCGGTGCCGTCGCCAATGCCGGCACCCTGGCGTTCAACCGCGCCGACGCCGTCACCTTCGCCGGCACCGTCTCCGGGCCCGGCGACCTGATCCAGCGCGGCGCCGGCACCCTCACGCTGACCGGTGCCCACAGCTTCACCGGGCTGACCACCCTGGCCGCCGGCGGGCTCAACCTCACCGCCTCCGCCAGCCTGGTCTCCCCCGTCGTCACCCTGGCCGGCACGACGCTGACCAACGCCGGGACGCTCGCCGGCAGCCTGAGCAATGCCGGGACCACGCTCACCGGCGGCACGATCGCGGGCGGGATCACCAACACCGGCAGCCTCATCGCCACCGGCGGCGCCCTCAACGGCGCGATCCGCAACGCCGGACAGGTCGCCGTCACCGGGCCGGTGTCCTCGGATGCCGGCTTCACCAACGCCGCCCAGGCCAGCCTGATCGTCTCCGGGCGCTACGACCTCGCCGGCGCGCTCGACAACGCCGGCACCGTCGCCCTGGTCGATGGCGGCCGGCTGCGCGCCGGCTCGATCGCCAATGCCGGCCTGTTCACCATCGCGGCGCAGGCCAGCGTGGTCGACGACCTCCTCAACACCGGCCGCCTAGTCAACGCCGGCGCCTACACCGCCGACGCGGTCAACGCCTCGGGCGGGACCCTGATCAACACCGGCAGCTTCACCACGGTCTCGGCCCCGCTCGCCAACGCCGGCACCCTGGTCACCACCGGTACGCTCACGGGCGGCCTGAGCAACACCGGCCTAGTCCAGGCTGCGGGTGTGCTTGCCGGGCCGGTGAGCAACGCTCCGGGCGGCGTCATCGCGCTCACCGGCCCCACCACCGGCATCACCCGGCTTGCCAACGACGGCGCGTTCGACCTCGGCGGCACCGCGCTGACGGTGGGCTCGCTCACCGGCACCGCCGCCAGCGCCACGCTGGGCAACGGCCGGCTCACGGTCGGCACCGACGGCAGCTCGACCCACTATGCCGGGCAGATCGTCGACGGCGGCAGCCCGACCAGCCTGACCAAGGTCGGCGCCGGCACCCTGACGCTCTCCGGGCTCAACAGCTTCTCCGGCCCGATCAGCATTCTCGGCGGCGACCTCGCGGTCACCGGCGCCTTGCCCAACGCCGCGCTCACGTTCGGGGCCGGCAGCCGGCTCACCGGCGACGGCTGGTTCGGCAGCCTCAGCCTCGGCGCCGGCAGCGTGCTCAGCCCCGGCGCCGCCCCGGGTGTGCTCGGTCGGATCACCGTCGCCGGCAACCTCACCCTGGCCCCGGGCTCGGTCTACCGGGTCGACGCCACCGCCGACGGTCGCGCCGACCTCGTCGCGGTCGGCGGCAGCGCCACGGTGGCGGGCGCCCGGGTCGAGGCTGTGGCCGGCGCCGGCGCCTGGGCCCCGCGCACCCGCTACACCATCCTGAGCGCCGCCGGCGGGGTCCAGGGCCGGTTCGCCGGGGTGTCGAGCACCTTCGCGTTCCTGACCCCGTTCCTCGGCTACGAGCCCGGCGCCGTGACCCTGACGCTGGCGCGCAACGACCTCGACTTCGCCGCCGTGGCGCAGAGCCGCAACCAGCGCGCGGCAGCCACCGCGGTCCAGGCCGGGGCGGTGGGCTCGACGCTGTACGACGCGGTCGCGACCCTGTCGGCGGGCCAGGCCCGGGCGGCGTTCGCCGGGATGGCCGGCGACGGCCATGCCAGCCTGGCCTCGACCGCTTTCGCCGTGGCCGGGCTCAGCCGCGAGGCGGTGCTCGACCGGCTGCGCTGGGGCGGGGCCTCCGAGCTGCGCGACTACGGCGTCCTGCCGGCGACCTACGCGGCCGACCGGCCCGGGGAGCCGGTGGAACCGGTGGCTGTGCCGGCGCGGGTGTTCGACCCGCGGGTCGCGAGCCTGTGGGGCCAGGGCCTGGGCAGCCTCGGCCACGTCCGCGCCGACGGCAACGCCGCCGCCCTGTCGCGCCAGAGCGCCGGTTTCGTCCTGGGCGTCGACGCGCGCCTCGACGGCCTCGGCGCCGGCGGCCTGCGGCTCGGCGTGGTCGGCGGCCATGTCGAGACCAGCTTCGCCAGCCCGGGCCAGGTCCAGACCGGGACGCTGGCGAGCACGTTCGGCGGCGTCTACGGCAGCCTGGAGGCCGGCCCGGCGGTGGTGCGGTTCGGGGCGCTGGCCGCCGACGAGCCGGCGCGGCTGCGCCGGGTTGTGGCGTTCCCCGGCCTGACCGACACGCCCACTGCCCGCGCCGGCGGGCGCAGCGTCCAGGGTTTTGGCGAGGCCGGCTACCGGGTGGCGCTGGGCGCCGGCTCGGTGCTGGAGCCGTTCGTCGGCGCCGGGGCGGTGGCGCTGGGGCGCGACCGCTTCGCCGAGCAGGGCGGGGCGGCGGCGCTGACGGGGTCGGCCCGCGCCAGCCTGCTGCCGACCGCCACGGCGGGCGTGCGCGCCGAGGCGCAGCTCGACCCGGAGGCGGCGTTGCCGGTGTCGGTGCACGCGCTCGCCGGCTACCGGCGCAGCTTCGGCGACGTCGTCCCGAGCGCGGTGCTGGCGTTCCGGGGCACCGGCGCCCGGTTCGTCAGCGCCGGCCTGCCGATCGACCGCGACGCGCTGGTCGCCGAGGCCGGCCTGGCGGTGCTGCTCGGCCCGGCGGCCTCGCTGGGCGTGTCCTACACCGGCCAGATTGGCGCCAGAGCCCAGGACCACGCCGCCAAGGGCGCCTTCACCCTCCGGTTCTGAACCGGCCTGCGCTCGGCGGGGATCGTCAACCCCCGCCGAGCTTGCCCATCCAGTGTAGAAGACCCCAGGCAAGTTCGGCACTGCCTTTCGGGTGACGCGGTTCTGCTGGCGAGGCCGTTGGCTCGGAACCGGGACGCCGACCGGAAGCGCGCTCCAGAAATCCGCTTCTTCGCGAAGGCCTTGGCCGAGGCGGTCACCAACCGACGAAGCTGCCGCTTTCGGGGGGCCGCCGAGATCGCTCACCGGGCGCGTGAAGAGCGTCAAGGCGGGGCCGTCGATAAGTGACCGCCGGGGCTGCTTGAAGCGCGACCGCCGCGTCTTCGACCACCCTGCGAGGACCTTCGCGAGCTGCGCTTTGAGGCGGTTCTGTCCCCATAAGATCCCCGTAGGTTTCGGGGCGGGGCGGCACGAGGTGCTCTACACATGAAAACCGGTGGTGGGCCCGGCAGGACTCGAACCTGCAACCAGACCGTTATGAGCGGTCGGCTCTAACCATTGAGCTACAGGCCCTGCGCCCTCCGAACGGATAGCCGATCGGGGACCGTCCGTCACCCGGATTTCGCCGCGGGGCGGGGGCGGCCCGCGGGGAGGCTTGGCGGCTCGGCCGGGGCGGTGTCCTTAATGCGCCACAGGGTGCGGGCGAGGATCGAGCGGTACGGCGCGAACGGGGCCGCGAGGGCGCGCGTGTCGGTGCCGCCGGTGAGGCGGCGCAGGCAGCCCACCGCCGCCACGTCGCCCTCGGGCCAGATGTCGGGGTCGTGGAAGTGGAAGATGCCGATCATGTCGGCGGTCCAGGGGCCGACCCCGCGGATGCCGCACAGGATCGCGGCGCGCTCAGGATGCGGCAGGCCGGCGAGGTCCGGGCCGAGCAGGCCCGCCGTCTCGGCGGCGACGATCGCCTGGAGGGCGCGGACCTTGTTGCCGGAGATCCCGCAGGCCCGCAGCAGCGCCGGGTCGCCGGCCTCGAACAGCCCGCGCGGGTTCGAACCCACCGCCGCCGCGGCGGCCTCGACCCGCGCCCAGATCGCCGCCGCGGCCCGGGTGGAGAGCTGCTGGTTCACCACCTCGACGAACAGCCGGTCGGCCACGCAGGCATGCGGCGGCGGGTCGATCAGGAGCGGGCCGGCCTGCCGGATCGCGGCCTCCAGGGGCGGATGCGCGCGGGCGGCGTCGAGAAGGTGGGCGTAGGCTTTGGGGTCGAGCATCGCGGCCAAGATAGGGACAGGGCCGATCGCGGGGCAATCGGGTGCGGCCTCAAGGCCGTGCCGTCACAGGCGCGCCTGCCGCAACGGCGATCCGCCAGCGGCCACGATGCCGCGCAAGCCTTGCCGGGCGCCCGTGCCGGTCCACCTCGGAGCGGCGCCGGATGCGACGGTGGGTTTGGACGGGACTCGCGGATTCGACCCCATGGCGATCTTCTTCACCGCGGACACGCATTTCGGCGACCCGCACATCCTCCGCCATCGCGGGGTGCGCTACGGCAGCCTGGAAGCGCATGACGCGGCGCTCGTCGCCGCCTGGAACGCCGTGGTCGGGCCGGAGGATTCGGTCTGGCATCTCGGCGACTTCGCCGCGGGGGCGAGCCGGGAGCATTGCGCGGCGCTGTTCGCACAGCTCAACGGCATCAAGCGCCTCGTGCGCGGCAACCACGATTCGAACCGCGTGCTCGACCTGCCCTGGGCCGAGCCGCCCACGGAGAGCGCCCGGATCTCGGTCCCGGACGCGCAGGGCCGGGAGCACCGCCTGTTCCTGTCGCATTACGCGCACCGGGCCTGGCCCGGCCTGTGGCGGGAGACCCGCCATCTCTATGGTCACAGCCATGGCTGGCTGCCCGATACCAGCCGCTCCTGCGATGTCGGCGTCGATGCCTGGGACGATCGCCCGATCGCCATCGACGCGATCCTGGCGCGCCAGGACGCGGCCGCGCTGGTCCCGGAGGAGATCGCCCGCCACGGGCTGCGCTGACCTCCGCGACGCGCGCGCTATGTCACGGTGGATCGAGACCCCGCGCGAGGCCGCCATGACCGAACTCCCTGCCCCGCCCGACTGGATTGCGACCGCGACACGGGCTGCCGCCGATCTCGGCCTCGGCAGCGACGTCGCCGGCCTGGATGGACAGGCCTGGGCTCGGCTCCGCGGCCGCACCGCCGAGCTTCTGTCCGCGCAGGGCACCCCTCTGCCGCCGGATTGGGAGGGCGCGCTGGCGCGAGCCCTGGGCCGCGCCGACGCGGATGAGCTGGCCCGCGACGAGGCCGACACCGTGCTCGCCGAGAAGGGCGAAGTGTTCGCGCCCGAGGACGATGCCTGAGACTTCGTGGCGCCGGGTGGTTGCCGTCGCGCCGCTTCAGGCCGATGTAGACGGGATGCCATATCCCGATCATCAGCGCGCCGCCCCGAGATCCGCGCCCGGGACTGCTCCCACGGCCCTGCGGGTGTTCCCGGTCGCGAGCGGCGCTCCGGTCCTCGACGCGCAGACGCGGATGCGGCTCGGCCGCCAGCTGCAGGCGCTGTATGATCCGGTGATCGACGAGGCGCTGGATCCGAGGCTGGCGGAGCTGCTGCAGCAGCTCGACGCGGACCGGGCGGACGATTCCGAACGTTGAGGGGGTAGCCCCGAAAGGGGCTCCCGTCGGTGGATCGGGGGGATGTCACACCGACGGGAGCTGAGCCGGGACGACGGATCGACCCAACTCGCCCTATGTCGCCCGGGAATGACCCCGGGCGCCTTCACTTAAGTCAAATTTTCTGCCGAATACAGAGGGCTGTGCGGCGGATATGGGTATTGGCCGGTGGATACCGTGGAGGCCGCGTCAGGCGGAGGTCCCGGTCACCGACAGGATCACCCCGTCGTTGCCGATCTCGGCGCCCGTGTAGCCCAGCATCCGGGCGAGCTGCTCCCGGGCGCGCCAGACCCGGCTCTTCACCGTGCCGATCTGGCACTGCATGACGGCGGCGGCTTCCTCGTAGCTCAGGTTCTCGATCGCCACGAGGACCAGCGCCTCGCGCATCACCGGGGCGAGGCGCTCGAGGGCGGCGCGCACGTCCTGGAGGTCGAGATGGCCGCCCTGCTCCGGCACGCTGGTCAGCCGCTCGGCGTAGCTGCCGTCGGTGTCGGCGACCTCACGGCCGTGCTTGCGGTGCTGGCTGTAGAAGACGTTGCGCAGGATCGTGAACAGCCACGCCTCCAGGTTGGACCCGGGGGTGAAGCCGGTGCGCCCGCGCCAGCCGCGCAGCAGCGTATCCTGCACGAGGTCGTCGGCCGCGGCCGGGTCGCGGGTCAGCGAGACCGCGAAGCGGTGCAGAGCCGGCACCACTTTCAGCAGACCGGCCCGGAACGCGGCCTCCCTTTCGCCTGCGTCTTCATCCTTGGCGAGCGCGGCGTCGAGGCGCGCCAGCAGCTCGGCGAAGCGATCCGAGGCCGCCCCCGGGGTCGGGCCGACCCGGTCGTAGGTGAGGCCGAGCAGGCTTCCGAGATGGCTGCGCACCGCTTCCGGCAGGCCGTGCCGGATGTCGCGGGCCGGATCGGGCAGGGTGTGGCCTTCTGTGTCGGGCATCAGGTCCGGGGGTCGGCGAACGGGCCGGTCGCGCCCGTCGATATCGCTTGTGGCGCGCTTGCGTCGCCCTTGCCCCAACATGGGTTAGAACCCGCGGCGTCGAAGGTGAAACCGGTCCAATACAAGCAAGACTGCGGCACTGAGGATCGGATGCTGCCCCGGATCACACCGGGCCGGCGAACCGGGGCCGTGCCTCGGCGTTCCCCTCTCGGATCTGCGGCCCCGTCGGGTGCCGTCCGCAGGCGATCCGCGACCCCGTGCCGAGGCGTATCGATGGCTTCTCCCGATCCAGACCGCATCCCGGCCCGCGACCCCGGGGGGCAAGCCTCGACGGTCTGGACGCTGGCCCTCGCCACCGCCCTGGTCGGCCTGGTCGCGTTCCCGCGCCGGGCGGCCGGACCCGCCGGGCCGCGGATGGATCGGGACTCCCGGCCCGCCTTTGCGGGTTCCTCGGCGCACGAGCCTTCGCCCACGCACGAGGGCGACGACGCGAAGGCGGTCGCCCGGCGTGAGGCCGATCGCGGGCGGGGCGCCAGCCATCCGGCCGAGATCCCCGCCAAGGGCTGGAAGGACATCGCGCTGCGGACCTATCGCGACATCGGCGAGAACCGCCTGCCGCTGATCGCGGCCGGCGTGACCTTCTTCACCCTGCTGGCGATCTTCCCGGCGGTGGCGGCTCTGGTGTCCTGCTACGGCCTCGTGGCCGACGCCTCGACCATCAACGACCAGCTCGCCAGCCTCCAGGGCATCATGCCCCAGGGCGCCCTCGACATCCTCGACGATCAGGTCAAGCGCCTGAACGAGAAGGGCAACACGGCGCTCGGCCTGAGCCTGATCGTCAGCATCGCCCTGTCGGTCTGGAGCGCCAATGGCGGCGTGAAGCACGTCTTCGACGCGCTCAACATCGTCTACAACGAGCGCGAGAAGCGCAATTTCGTCCTGCTCAACGTCGTCTCCCTCGGCTTCACCGCGGGGGCGCTGGCCTTCCTGATCCTGGCCCTGGCCGCGGTCGTGGTGCTGCCGGTGGTGCTGACCTATGTCGGGTTCGGCCCCGATGCCTGGTGGCTGACCCTGCTGCGCTGGCCGGCGCTGCTCGTGGCGGTCCTGCTCGGTCTCGCCATGCTCTACCGCTACGGCCCGAGCCGGGACGCGCCGCGCTGGCGCTGGGTGACGCCCGGGGGCGCCGCGGCGGCCGTGCTGTGGATCGTCGCCTCGCTGCTGTTCTCCTGGTACGTCGCCCATTTCGGCAGCTACAACAAGACCTACGGCTCCCTCGGCGCGGCCATCGGCTTCATGACCTGGATCTGGATCTCGACCATGATCGTGCTCGCCGGCGCCCAGCTCAACGCCGAGATGGAGCACCAGACCGCCGAGGACACGACGGTGGGCGAGCCCCAGCCGCTGGGCACGCGGCGAGCCCGCATGGCTGATTCCGTGGGGGCGGCCGCCGAGTGAGGTGATGGTTCTGCGAGCTACCCGGTCGGGACCGACGGCGATACGCCGCGTGACGGGATCGGGACCGCGTCCCTTGCCTTGAGCCGGGCGCGGCCGATCTGAGCGGCATCAGGATTCCGGTTCGGGCCCACCGACACACCATGCACATTCACCTCGACGCGCTCGGCGGCGTGGCCGGCGACATGTTCGCCGCCGCGCTGCTGGATGCCTTTCCCGAGCATCTGGAGGGCGTGCGCGCGAGCGTGCGGGCGGTCGATCCGCGCATCGCCTGCGCGGCACCCGACCACAAGGACGGCATCCTGCAGGGCTTGCGCTTCGCGGTCTCGGCCCCCGGGGCGGAGACGCCGCCCGCGCCGCACCGGCATGGCGACCACCACCATCATCACGATCATCCCGGGCACGATCAGCCCGATCACGATCACTCGCACAGCCACGCGCACGACGTCTCCCATCACGGCCACCGGCCCTGGTCCGAGATCCGCGCGGAGCTGCTGCGGGCGGATCTCGCCCCCGCGATCCGGGCGCATGCGCTGGCGATCTTCGGGCACCTCGCCGACGCGGAGGCCCGGGTCCACGGCATCGGGGTCGACGCGGTGGCGTTCCACGAGGTCGGCGCCTTCGATTCGATCGCCGACATCGTCGCCGCCGCCCACCTGATCGCCCTGCTCGAAGTGCGAAGCTGGAGCGTCTCGGCCCTGCCGCTGGGCTCCGGGCGGGTCCGGACCCAGCACGGCCCCCTGCCGGTGCCGGCCCCCGCCACCACGCTCCTGCTCGAAGGCTTTCCGACCCTCGACGACGGGATCCCGGGCGAGCGCGTGACGCCCACAGGCGCGGCGATCCTGCGCCATCTCTGCGGCTCCGAGCCCGGGCGCGGCCGGCCCCCCGGCACGATCGGGCGCAGCGGCATCGGCTTCGGCACGAAGGTGCTGCCGGGCCTCAGCAATTGCCTGCGCGCGCTGGTGCTGGACGAGGCGTCCGCCGCCCGACCGGAGCGGGGCGCGCTCGCGGTCATCGCGTTCGAGATCGACGACCAGTCGGGCGAGGACCTGGCCATGGGCCTCGACCGCCTGCGCGCGGAGCCCGGAATCCTCGACGTCGTGCAGATGCCGGTCCTGGGCAAGAAGGGCCGGATGATGGCCCATATCCAGGCCCTGGTGCAGCCCGAGAGCCTGGAGGCGGCGATCGGTGCCTGCTTCCGCGAGACCACCACGATCGGGCTGCGCCACCACCGGGTCGCGCGCGCGGTGCTCGACCGCGAGGCCGTGACGGTCGCGCCGGAGGGGCGCCCGGTCCGGGTCAAGGTCGTCGATCGGCCGGGGGGGCGCACCGCCAAGGCCGAGGCCGACGACGCCCTGAACCAGGCGGGCCAGGCCGACCGGGCGCGCCTGCGCCGCGAGGCCGAGCGCCTCGCTTTGCAAGAGATTTTGCAAGAGATCACGAAGGAGGAGCGGTGACGCGCGTGCAACTCGAAGCCGTGCTGGCGGAACTCGGGCCCGTCGCGGTGGCGGTGAGCGGCGGGGTCGACAGCCTGACGCTGGCCACCCTCGCCCACCGGCTGGCGCCGCACGCGACCCTCGTGGTCCACGCGGTCTCTCCGGCCGTGCCCGGCGAGGCGACCGTGCGGGTCCGGGCCGAGGCCGCCCGGGAGGGCTGGGACCTGCGGGTGATCGAGGCCGGCGAGTTCGCCGACCCGGCCTACCGGGCGAACCCCGTGAACCGCTGCTTCTTCTGCAAGACCAACCTGTACGGGGCGATCCGGAGCGTCACCGAGCGGCAGATCCTGTCGGGTGCCAATCGCGACGACCTCGGCGAGTACCGCCCCGGCCTCGACGCCGCCCGGGAGCACGGGGTGCGCCACCCCTACGTGGAGGCCGGCCTCGACAAGGCGGCCGTGCGGGCGCTCGCCCGCGACCTCGGCCTCGGGAACGTGGCCGAGCTGCCGTCCGCGCCGTGCCTGTCGAGCCGGGTCGAGACCGGCATCCCGATCGAGCCGGAGACCCTGGGCTTCATCCACGCGGTCGAGCGGCTGGTCGGGGGCGCCCTCGACGCCGAGACGGGCGCCAAGCGGGCCGTGCGCTGCCGGGTGCGCGCCGAGGGCGTGGTGGTGGAGCTCGATGCCGGAAGCCTCGCCGCCCTCGACCCGAAGAGTCGCGAAAAACTCGGGGCCGGCATCCGGGAGATCGCGCCGCCGCGGCTCGCCGGCCTGGTCCGGTTCGCGCCCTACCGGGTCGGCAGCGCCTTCCTGACGGGAGCCTCCCCGTCATGAGCGTTGCGGACGAATTCACCCTCGACTTCGCCCGGCCCGAGCGGATCGGCCTGGAGGAGGCGATCTTCTGCGCCGGCAAGAGCCCTGAGCAGATCGATGCGATCCTGATGGCGGCCGCAGATCGGGGCGCCTCGCTGCTCCTGACCCGGCTCGACCCGGAGAAGCGCGCCCGGCTCGGGGTTACGGCGCGGCTCGACTATTGCCCGGTCTCGCGCACGGCGGTGTTCGGGCAGCCCCCGGCCGTCGCGGGGCCGGCCCGGGTCGCCGTGGTGGCGGCCGGCACCTCGGATGTCCCGGTCGCCCGGGAGGCGCTGCGGACGCTCGGCTATGCCGGCCGGGCCGCGACGCTGTTCGCCGATGTCGGCGTCGCCGGGTTGTGGCGGCTGACCACCCGGCTCGAGGAGATCCGGGCGCATCCGGTGGTGATCGTCGCCGCCGGCATGGATGCGGCGCTGCCGAGCGTGGTCGGCGGCCTCGTGGCCGGGGCGGTGATCGCGGTCCCGACCTCCGTGGGCTACGGCGTCGCCGCGGGCGGGCGCGCAGCGCTCGATGCGGTGCTGGCGAGCTGCGCCCCCGGGATCACGGTGGTCAACATCGACAACGGCTACGGCGCGGCCTGCGCCGCCCTGCGCCTGCTCAACGCGGCGAGTCGCCTCGCCCAGGAGGCCGAACGATGACCTGTCGCCACCCGTTACCGCCCGAACCCCAATCCTGTCCGAACGGAGATATCCGATGGAACGCCGCAGCTTCCTTCAAGGCGCCGTGCTCGGCGCAGGGATCACGGGAACAGGTCTCGCGGGCGCCGGCAGCGCAGGTGCGGCCGTGAGCGTCCCGCCGCTTCCGAACACCCGGCCGCAGGACCCGGCCGACCTGCCGCTGATCACCGATCCGGGCGAGCGCCGGGGCGAGATGCTCTATCGCGCGTTCGGGCGAACCTCCGAAAAGATCTCGGCGATCGGGATGGGCGGGTTCCACCTCGGCAAGAGCGCGGTGACCGACGACGAGGCGACCCGGCTGATCCATGCCGGCGTCGATCGCGGCATCACCTTCATGGACAATTGCTGGGACTACAACGACGGCCGCTCCGAGCTGCGCATGGGCGCGGCCCTCGCCCAGGGCGGCTACCGGGATAAGGTCTTCCTGATGTCCAAGATGGACGGGCGGACCAAGGAGGAGGCGCTCAAGCAGATCGACCAGTCGCTCCTGCGCCTGCGCACCGACCGGATCGACCTCGTCCAGCACCACGAGATCCTGCGCTACGACGACCCGGACCGCGTCTTCGCGGAGGGCGGGGCCATGGAGGGGTTCCTCGAGGCCAAGAAGCAGGGCAAGCTGCGCTATATCGGCTTCACCGGCCACAAGGACCCGCGCATCCACCTGCAGATGCTGGCGGTAGCGCAGGAGCGCGGCTTCCAGTTCGATTCCTGCCAGATGCCGCTCAACGTGATGGACGCGCATTTCCGCTCGTTCGGCCATCTCGTGCTGCCGCACCTCGTAGCCGAGGGCATCGCGCCGCTCGCCATGAAGACCTTCGGCGACGGGGTGATCCTGAAGGCCGACGCGCCGATCAAGCCGCTGGAATACCTGCACTTCTCGCTGAACCTGCCGGTCTCGGTGGTGATCACCGGCATCCAGAACCAGCGCGACCTCGACCAGGCCTTCGAGGCGGTGAAGACCTTCAAGCCGATGGACAAGGCGACCGTGGCCGAGCTGCTGTCGCGCTCCAAGCCCTACGCGCTGGAGGGCAAGTACGAGCTGTTCAAGACGAGCGCGACCTTCGACGGCACCGCCAAGAACGCGGCCTGGCTCGGCGAGGACGTGCAGAGCGTGAAGAAGCTCGCGCCGACGATGGAGTAGGGGCGCCGCTTGGGTGGGGGAGTTCTGTCCTCCCCTTTGTGACTCCAGCCTACTCAGGTTTCGACTGTAGCCGCAGTCTTGCAGAAGGCGCGGGTCCCCTCTCCCGTGCGGGAGAGGGACAGGGTGAGGGACCAGGTTTTTCCGGATAGGGCGCATCCCTCACCCCAACCCTCTCCCGCACGGGAGAGGGGGCGCGTCGCGGTCTGCAACAACGCCGGCGCCTAGCTCGCAGAGCGGGCGGGAGGGGCGTCCGACCCTATGCCACATCCTCCAGCCGGATCGGCAGCTTGCGGATCCGGCGCCCGGTGGCGTGGTGGACGGCGTTGGCGATGGCCGCGTTGACGCCGATGATGCCGAGCTCGCCGAGGCCCTTGAGGCCGAGGGCGTCGACCTGATCGTCCGGGTCCGGCACCAGCAGCGCCTCGACCTCCGGGGCGTCGGCCGAGGTCGGGACGAGATACTCGGCGAGATCCGGATTGCGGTAGGCGGCGCCGTCGAGCACCGTCTCTTCGAGCAGTGCCGAGCCGAGGCCCCAGATCATCCCGCCGGTGAGCTGGCTCTTGGCGGTCAACGGGTTGAGGATCCGCCCCGCCGCGAAGGCGCCGGTGAGCCGGGCCACCCGGATCTCCCCGGTCTCGGCATGGACGTGGACCTCCGCGAACTGCGCGCCGAAGCCCCAAGACACGGCATGGCCGCCTCCGCCGAAGGCCAGCCCGATATGGCCCTGCCGCAGGGCCGCCAGCGCCTTCTCCCGGTCGCCGCCCGCGGGCACGAATTCGGCCAGCGTCTCGACCCCCGCGGGGCCGACGGCGTCGGCCAGCGCGAGGCCGGTGCCGTCCGGCGCTGACAACCGCCCGGCCGCGAGCGACAGGACGGCCGGATCCCGCCCGGCGAGGCGCCCGCCCTGCCCCGTCGCGGCCTGCGCCAGGGTCTCGCGAATCTGGCCGCAGCCGAGCGCCAGGGCGTTCATCAGGCTCGTGGTCGTGCTCGACCCGCCGGAGATGCCGGCCGCCGGTAGCGCCGTGTCGCCGAGCCGGACGGTTACCCGCTCCACCGGCACGCCGAGGCCCTCGGCCGCGCCCATGGCGAGCAGCGTGGTGATGCCGTTGCCGATCTCGTGATGGGCGCAGGCGACCTCCGCTTTCCCGTCCGGACGCAGCCTTACCCGCAGGGTCGCGGCCGCGATCTTCACCGGCCGCACCGAGGCCGCGCAGCCCAGGCCCACCCGCCAAGGTCCATCACGCATCGTCCCCGGATGCGGCGCCCGGCGCGCCCAGCCGAAGGCCCGCGCGCCGGCGTCGAAGCAGGCCATCAGCGGCCGGGTCGAGAACGGCTTGCCGGAGACCGGATCGACCGCGGTGTCGTTGAGCCGGCGCAGGGCGATCGGATCCATCCCGAGGGCCACGGCCACTTCGTCGACGGCGCTCTCCAGGGCGAACAGGAACGGCACCTCCGGGGGCGCCCGCATCGGCCCCGGGGTGTTGCGGTCGACCCGCACCGCCCGCTCCTCGGTCCGGATCGCCGGACAGGCGTAGAGGCTGGCGGTGACCTCGGCACCCTCCATGACGAACGGGTCGAACCGCGAGGTCACGGTCTCGGCCTCGTGCACCAGGGCGGTGAACCGGCCGTCGCGGTCGGCCCCGAGCCGGATGGCGTGGCGCGATTCCGGACGGTAATTGGCGATGGTGAAGCCTTGCCGCCGGGTCGGCACCAGCGAGACCGGCCGGCCGAGGCGCCGGGCCGCCAGGGCGACCAGGGCCGTGTGCTGTGACAGGGCGAATTTCGAGCCGAAATGGCCGCCGATCAGCCCGGACACGACCCGCACCTGCGCGGGGTCGAGGCCGAGCTGCACCGCGAGCCCGTGCTGCGCGGCGCCGACATAGCGGGTCGGCTCGTGCACGGTGAGCCGGTCGCCGTCCCAGGCGGCCCGGGTGGTGAACAGCTCGATCGGGTTGTGGTGCTGGACCGGGGTCTCGTAGCGCGCCGTGACCCGGATCGCGGCGTCGCGCCATCCGGCCTCGGCGTCGCCCCGGACGATGTCCGCGTGCTGTGCCTTGAGGTCCGCCAGCCGGACGGTCTCGGCCCCGGGCGCGTCGAAACCGCCGGCGGCGGGCTCCTCCGCGTAGGAGACCCGGACCGCGCCGGTGGCCTCCTCGGCCGCTTCCTGGGTGGCGGCCACCACCAGGGCCACGATCTGGCCGGCATAGGCGACCGCGTCGGAATTCAGCGGCCGGTGCGAGCTGTTGGCGTAGCCGCCAGCCATCAGGTGCTTCACCGGCGCCACCGCCCCGGCGAACTCTCGATGCGTGAAGATCCCCAGCACCCCCCGCACCCGCTGGGCGGCGCCGAGGTCGAACCCGGTGATCCGGCCCCGGGCGACGGTGCTGGTGACCAGGGCGGCGTGGGCCGTCGTTTCCGGGCCGGGCCGGTCCGAGGCGTAGAGCGCCCGGCCCGTGACCTTGTCGGGTCCCTCGACCCGGGTATGGGCCGTCCCGAGGATTTTTTGGGAGTCCCGCGTACCTGATTCCATGTTCGCGCTCCCGGTCCGCGGTCTGATCCGAGAGCAATTGCCGAGGCGACCGCCCGGCTCCGTGTCTGGGCGGCGGGGCGACACCATGCAGCGGCGGGGTGCTTATCCGTGGCGCCCGGCCTTCACGGCCTCGGTCAGGATTGCGTTCATCCGGGTCTGCCAGCCGCGGCCCGTCGCCTTGAACGCGTCGCCGGTGGCCGGATCGAGCCGGATCGTCACCGGCACCTTCGGACTGGCCGATGCCGGGCGTCCCGCCTTGCGGACCGACGAGACGGCCGCAAACTCCTCGGCGGTCAGAACCTCGCGCGCCGGGCGCATCTCGTTCAGCGCATCATCCGTCAGGATGGGGGCGTCCGGATCGGTCAGGGGCGAGGTGCGAGCCATAGCGCGCGTTCCTTGCGGTGAGCGGGCTGGAGAGATTACGTAAGGGTATCTGAAAACTTAGGACGTTACCGAAGCAGGATAAACCACCCTGTCTTTCCGGGGCGCCGAAGGCGAGCCCGGAATCCAGAGCCGCCGACGGCGCAAGACTTTGAAAAGTCGGCGTTTCTGGATCCCGGGCTCCGCTTTGCGGCCCCGGGATGACGGGGTGGATGATGGGGACGACAGCAATCTTGAGGCTCGCGAGATAGGAGCATTTCTCGCAGCGGTTCCTCACGCGTTCGGGCCGCAGCGGCGCAGTGCCGTCGCAGCCCGCTCTTCGTTCAGTCGACCACCTTCCCGTCCGGGCCGACCTTGACCGTCTGCTCCTTGTCGGCGCCGGCCACCTTGATCTCGTACTGCACCGCCTTGCCGTCCTTCTCGACTTCGGCCTCGTAGGCCTTGCCGCCGCCGGCCTTCTGCTCGGCGATGGCGAGCGCGTCCTTGAGCGAGGTCTTGGCGTTCTGGAAGTCGGCGGGCTTCAGCCGGGTGAAGTAGCGCTCGATCGGCTGGTTCTCGGTCTTGTACAGGGCGCCGCTATCGGCGTTGATGCCGTATTCCACCAGCTTGCCGCTCGGGTAGACGACCTTGATGGCGTAATGCGCCGGGTTCTTGCTGTCGGCCTTCTCGAAATCGGCGTCGATGGCGCGGCCACCCTTCTCGTCGCCCTGCGCCTGGGCGGTGGTCAGCGCCTGGGCGAGGCCGACCTTGGCGACCTTGGCGACCTGCCACTCCTTCAGGTTGCTGTCGGTCTGGGTGGCGGACTGGGCCAGGGCGAGGCTCGTCGAGAGCGCGAGCAGGCCGGCCGCGGTGGCGAAGCGTTTGATCATGGCGGGTTTCCCTTTGCGGGTTCGGTTGTGGGACCGAGAAACGCCGAGGCCCGAAAGGGGTTTCCGCCCCTGGGAAAAAACGCACCGCTTGATCGAAGCGCCGCGGAACCCTAGCACCGCTCCCAACCGCGACATGGCCGGAGGTGACTGGCCGGAGGCGACTGGCCAGCGGATTGCGTCGCCCCGCCCGGAATGCGCAACAGCGAAGGAAGCCAGCCCGTGCTCGAGCAGATCGGCGAGATCGACCCGCCTCAGCGGCTCCTGATGGGGCCGGGCCCCGTCAATGCCCATCCGCGCGTCCTGCGCGCCATGTCGGCCGACCTGCTCGGGCAGTTCGACCCCGAGATGACCGCCTACATGAACGAGGTGATGGCGCTCTACCGCCCGATCTTCGGCACCGAGAACCGCTGGACCTTTCTGGTCGACGGCACGGCGCGGGCCGGGATCGAGGCGGCCCTGGTGAGCCTGGTCGCCCCCGGCGAGCGGGTGCTGGTGGTCAATTTCGGCCGGTTCGGGCTGCTGCTCACCGAGATCCTCGAGCGGGTCGGCGCCGTGGTCGAGACCGTGGACGCGCCCTGGGGCGAGGTCGTGCCCCTGGAGGCCATCGCCGCCGCGGTGGAGCGCTTCGGCCCAAAGGTCGTGGCGACCGTCCACGGCGACACCTCCACCACCATGGCCCAGCCCCTCGAAGGGCTCGGCGAACTTTGCCGCCGGGCCGGCGCCCTCTCCTATGTCGACGCCACCGCGACCATCGGGGGCATGGCGATCGCCTCCGACCGCTGGGGCGTCGACGTGGTCACCGGCGGCCTGCAGAAATGCCTCGGCGGCCCCTCGGGCTCGGCGCCGATCACCGTCTCGGCGGCGGCTGCCGAGCGGATTTTTTCCCGGCGCCACGTCGAGCACGGCATCCGCCGGGACGACATCGACGACGGCTTAGGCGCCCGGATCGGCTCCAACTACTTCGACCTCGCCATGATCATGGATTACTGGTCGGAGAAGCGCCTGAACCACCACACCGAGGCGACCACCATGCTGTACGGCGCCCGGGAATGCGCCCGGGTGCTGCTGGGCGAGGGGCTGGAGGCCTGCTACCGCCGGCATGCGGCCGCCGGGGGCGCGGTCGCGGCGGGCATCCGGGCGATGGGGCTCACCGTGTTCGGCGACGACCGCTACCGGATGACCAACGTCACCGCGCTCCACATCCCGGACGGGATCGACGGCGAGGCGGTGCGGCGGCGGATGCGGGAGGATTTCGAGATCGAGATCGGCACCGCCTTCGGGCCGCTGGCCGGCAAGGTCTGGCGGATCGGCGCGATGGGCTACAATGCCCGCAAGCACAAGGTGCTGATCACCCTGGGCGCCTTGGAGGCGGTCCTGCGCGCGGAAGGGTTTTCCGTCCCGCCGGGCGCCGGCGTCGAAGCGGCGCTGGCCGCCTGGACCGAGCGCGCGGCCGCATGAGCGCGGCGCGTCCTGGGATCGACCGGGCGGGCCACGGGAGCGTATGGCTGGCCCGAGGCGTCGCCCGTCATCCGGACGGTGCGGCGTCCCGACACCGGGAGACCTCATGAACGCGAACGAGCCGGAACCGCTGGACGACTTCACCCGCGTGCACGCGAAGCTCTCCGCCCTGGAGATCGTCCTGGGTGTGCTGATCGGGCGCCTGTCCGAGGAGAACCCGGAGATCCGCGAGGACGTGAAGCGCGACGTGGCGGCGATCCTGTCCGACATGCCGATCGAGGGCCCGAGCGAGGAGCTGATCGTCACTGAGGTGCGCCGGGCCGCTGAACTCCTCACCAGCGTCTCGATCGGCTAGAGCGCTCTTAGCGAGGCGGCATCCGCAGGGCCCCGTCCAGGCGGATCGTCTCACCGTTCAGCATCGGGTTCTCGCAGATGTGCCGGACGAGGTCGGCGTATTCGGACGGGCGGCCGAGCCGGGGCGGGAACGGGACGCTCTGGCCCAGCGCGTCCTGCACCTCCTGCGGCATCCCCGTCATCATGGGCGTCTCGAAGATGCCCGGCGCGATGGTGACGACCCGGATGCCGTGCCGGGCCAGCTCCCGGGCGATCGGCAGGGTCATCGAGACCACGCCGCCCTTCGAGGCCGCGTAGGCCGCCTGCCCGATCTGCCCGTCGAAGGCAGCGACCGACGCGGTGTTGACGATCACGCCCCGGGCGCCTTCCGCGTCCGGCGCCTCCCGGGCGATCGCCGCGGCGGCCAGCCGGATCATGTTGAACGTGCCGATCAGGTTGACCGACACCGCCCGGGCGAAGCTGTCGAGCCGGTGCGGGCCGTCGCGGCCAACCACCTTCTCGCCCGGCGCGATCCCGGCGCAGTTGACGAGCCCGTGCAGGTGCCCGAACGCGTCCAGCGCCGCCTGGACCGCCGCCTGACCGTCCGCCTCGCTGGTGACGTCGGTGGCCGCGAAGCGCGCCTGCGCGCCGAGTTCCGCCGCCACCCCGGCCCCGGCCTCTCGGGCGATGTCGGCCACCACGACGCTGGCACCCGCAGCCACGAGGCTGCGCGCCACCGCGGCGCCCAGCCCCGAGCCCGCGCCGGTGACGATGTAGACGCGATCCTTGATCATCCTGGCTCCCCCCCGCTCGTCGGAGCCCCGGCGTAGCGCGGGATCGTGAAGTCCGGAAGGCCGTTCCGACAGCTCAGCCGTTGACGTGTGAAAAATTCCCACATATGCAGGACGAAGTCATCGATGGTTGTCGCGTCGAGTTCTGCTTGTCGTGATGCCGATGATCGAAAGTAAACACGTGTTTCTGCGGCCGTAACACCAGGACATCTGGCCGGCGGCACGGTCTCGACACAGTTCACGCCGCATCCCCGCGCCCGGGCAGCCCCGGGCGCGACCGATTCCTCATGCCTGCTCAGGACCGCCATGCACGCACCCTGGATCGCGACGGCCGCCCGGCATTGGCGGCATGGGCGGTGCGTCCGAAACCGCTTGGCCGAGCGTGGGCCGGCCCTGCGCGCGTCGCTCCGCAAGGCCGCGCCGGAGAGCGTGATCCTGGCCGGCAACTCGCATGTCGAGTTCCTCGGGACGCCGGATTTCGGTGGCCGGCCCTGCATCAATCTCGGCATCGGCGGCAGCATTGCGGCCGATTGCGCGGCCCATCTCGCGGACCTGCGGGCCCCGGTTCGCTGCGCGGTCTCGGTGCTGATCATCGGCACCAACGACATCTTGCGCTGGCGGCACCCGGAGCGGGCCTCCACCGAGCGCCGGTTCGAGGCCGAGGTCCGGCGCATCCTGCGGATCCTAGAGGTCTGGTCGGCGCAGGTCTTTGTCGCCGCGATCCCGCCGATCGGCGCCTGGGCGACGGGCCGGGATCCCGCCGCCGTCGCGGCCTTCTCGGACCGCCTCGAAGCGGTCTGCCGGGCGGGCGGCCACAGCTTCTTCGATCCGTTCGCGGCCCTGCGCGACGATGATTCGGGGCTCGCCCGCACGGGTCTCCATCCGGACGGCGTGCACCTCGCGGATTATACCGGGCTGGCCGCCGAACTGGTCCGGCTGGTCGCCATCGGTCCGGTCGCACCCGCGCCCCGGATCCGTCCGGCGATCCCGGCGGGCAGCCTCCGGGCGCTCCACGCCGCGGCCTGGGGCGTCCGCTCGTGAATCTCCAAACCATCCTCGACGTGATCGCGCCCCGGCCGCGCGGGCCGCGGCGTCCCGTCCGACTTTGGCCCGCGGACGAAACCCTCTGGCTCCGCGAGAACGGCGCCTGGCGCCCCCGCGCGGCCCGGCACGTCCTGTGCGCTCTGGCCGCGCTCGGCTGCCGAGGCCGCTATGCCGCGCGGTCGGAAGGGGACGGCAAGATCATCGCTGGGCCGGTCAGCGCCCTGGCGCTGCCGGATGCCGAGGCCGAGATCCGGTTCGTCTTCCGCGTCACGCCGCTCGGCTATGGCGAGGCCGCGTTCTGAAGCGCGGCGTCCCGATCTACTCCACTGGCGAAGCGACCGGGCATCCGAGGCCGATCACCCGGGCCAGAAACGCCAGCGCCGCGCGGATCACGGGCGAGCGCTTCAGGTCGGGATAGGTCACGAGCCAGACATCCCGGGGCGGCGGCTTTGGCTCGACCGGGAGGCGGATGAGCGCTGCATCGCCGTCCCCGAGGAAACGGGGCAGGACGACGGCGCCGAGGCCGGCCCGGGCCGCCTCCTGCTGGCCGAACAGATCGCTCGCCTGGAACACGATCGGCCGGCCCGCGAGCAGGCTCCGCAGCCAGGCCTGCTGGGGGACATGCTCCAGGGCGGAATCGTAGCCGATGAACGTCCAGTCCGCCGGGGGCTTCGCTGCCTGATTTGGCGTCGCGTAGAGCCCGAACCGCATCACGCCGATCCGGCGGATCAGGAGATCCGGGTCGTCGGGGCGAGTCAGCCGTACGGCGATCTCCGCCTCCCCGCGATCGAGCGCCGCGATCCGTGCGGCGCCGGACAGGACCAGGGTGATTCCGGGATGCGCGCGGTGGAAGCTCGCGACCTGCGGGGCGATGAGACGGGCCGCCAAGGCGGGCGGCGCGCTGATCCGGACCGTCGCGACCGGCGATGCCGCGTAGCCCCGGGCGCGCCGCTCGATCGCCTGCACGGTCCCGGCCATCTCGGCGGCCAGGGCCGCGATGGCGGTCCCCTCCGGGGTCAAGGCGACCCGGCGGGGCAGGCGCTCGATCAGCCGCAGCGCCAGGGCGTCCTCGAGGGACGCCACCCGTCGGCCGATCGTCGCGTGGTCGACGCCGAGGTCCCGCGCCGCGGCCGAGAGCGAGCCGGCCCGGGCGAGCACCGCGAAGTGGTGGAGGTCCTGCCAATCGACCATCGGTGAAGTTTCGCACGGGACCGGTGAAGAGATCCCGAATTCTCTCACAGATCAAAACACGGTTCGCTGTCCGGGCAGGAGGTGGACCATGACGACAGCAATGATGATGACCGGGCCCGGCGCGCCGGAAGTCCTGACGGCGACCGAGATCGACGTCGGCGAACCCGGCGCGAACGCGGTTCGCATTAGGCACTCCGTGATCGGCGTGAATTTCGTCGACATCTACTTTCGAGCCGGCCTCTACCCGCTCGACGCCTATCCGGCGGTGCTGGGCTTTGAGGGGGCCGGGACGGTCGAGGCGGTCGGCCCGGGTGTCGCGACGCTGAAGCCCGGCGACCGGGTCGCCTATCACGGTCAGCCGATGGGGGCCTATGCCGAGGCGCGGATCCTGCCGGCCGAGCGCCTGGTGCGGCTGCCCGACGCCCTCCCCGACCGCGATGTCGGCGGCACGATGCTGCGCGGCCTGACCGCCCATATGCTGCTGCACAAGGTCCGGGCCGTCGGGCCCGGCGACTGGATCCTGGTCCACGCCGCCGCCGGTGGGCTCGGCCAGATCGTCACCCGCTGGGCGAAGCGCCTCGGGGCGCATGTCATCGGCACGGTCGGCTCCGAGGCAAAGCGTGCGCTGGCGCTGGAGGCCGGGGCCGATGCCGTGCTCCTGCACGGCGCGGACGACTGGGCCGAGCGGACCCGAGCCCTGGCGGATGGGCAGGGCGTGCATCTGGCGATCGACGGCATCGGCGGCGGCATGCTGCCTCGGACCTTCGCGGCGGTCCGG
Source organism: Methylobacterium sp. J-072 (assembly GCF_022829425.1). NCBI lineage: Bacteria > Pseudomonadati > Pseudomonadota > Alphaproteobacteria > Hyphomicrobiales > Methylobacteriaceae > Methylobacterium > Methylobacterium sp. J-072. The sequence continues at coordinate 46,232 of NZ_JAKSYK010000195.1, forward strand.
CCGTTCGGGCTCGTGGCGAGCCTCGGCCAGCCGGCCGGCCCGATCCCGCCTGTCCGCGTCGAGACGCTCGGGAATGGCCGTCCGGTCGCCCTGATGCGGCCGAGCGTGATCGCCTACGCCAACGATCCGGACCTGTATCGCCGCGGCAGCGCCGACCTGATCGCGGCCCTGCAAGACGGCCTGACCAGCCCGATCGGGGCCGCATACGACCTCCGGGACGCGGCCCGGGCCCATGCCGATCTGGAGGGCGGACGCACGACGGGGCGCGTCATCCTCACGGTTTGAAGCATCATCCCGACCGGTCTCACGCCTGTGGATCTCGGGGGCTCCGCCCCCGAACCCGGCCAAAGGGCTGCGAGCCCTTTGGAAACCCGATCCTCCGTGTGCGCCATCACGCTGCCAGGGATGCGGGCCGGGTGTATGAGAAGGGGGCTACGATTCGACGCGCAGTCGCGCCGGGAGAAACAGGGCCGGAATGCCTTCCGTCGACACGCCCGTTCCGGTGGGCGCCTTCGCGCTCCTGCTCGTCGCCTTCGCGGTGAAGCACCTCGCGGCGGATTTCTTGTTTCAGACCACTTGGATGGCGCAGGGCAAGGAGCGGGCTTCGGCCTGGGCCGGGCCGCTCTGCGCCCATACCGGCCTGCACGGACTCGGGACCCTGCTGATCGCCCTGGCGGTCAAGCCGGCCCTGTGGTGGCTGGCGCTCGTGGATTTCGCGATCCACACGGGCATCGATCGGGGCAAGGCCCTGGTCGGCCAGCGGACCCACTTCCCGGCCACCGATGCCCGGTTCTGGTGGCTGATCGGGATCGATCAGTTCCTGCACCAGGTCACCCATATCGGGCTCGCCGCCGTGCTGGCGGCAGCCCGGTAGAGCGATTGGAGTCTCAGGTCAGCTCGGCCTCCAGCAGCAAATTGGTGTCGGCGACCTTGCCGGCGAGTTCCAGGATCAGGAAGCGCTGCAGGGACAGCGCGAGGTCCGGGCGCTCGCGCTCCATCCGAGCCAGGGCGGCCCGGTCGACGCCGACCACCCGGCAGGGAGTCTCGGCGAGGGCGGTGGCGGTGCGGCGTCCGCCCTGGACCAGCCCGATCTCGCCGATCACCGTGCCGGCCGTGGTGGTGCGCAGGCGCAGGTTGGGGCGGCCGGGTACCTCCATCTCGATGGAGACCACGCCCTGCTCGAGGAAGTACAGGCTGTCGGCCGCCTCGCCCTGGCGAAGCAGCGCCTCTCCCGCCGCGAGAGTGCGGAGGCCGAGATACGGCGCGAAATCGGCCGGCGCGAGGGCGCAGCCGAGCCGGTCGGCTATGTGCTCGGCAAACAGCGCGACGGCCCCCTCCCCGCCGGATCCGGCCTCGGCGAGCAGCAGCGTCTCGGCCTCGCGCAGGGCCTCGTCCAGGGTGGCGCGCGTCCGCAGCCGTGGCCCGGCGAGGCCGCCGCGCTCGACCTGCTTGCGGGCCGCGGGGCCCAGATGGACCAGCAGCACGTCGAAGCCGCGCTGCTCGGCGAGCTGACTGATCTTGCGGAACGCGATCAGCGCCGAGCTGTCGAGCCCGACGCAATCGCGGAAATCCAGGATCAGGGTGCGCAGGGTGCCGGGTTCGGCGGCGGCCCGGCGATAGATCGTCTGGGCGTTGAGGAAGAACAGGTAGCCCTGCAGGGCGTAGATCCGCGTCCGGTCCCCGGCCTCGCGCAGCAGTTCGGCGGTGTCGGGCGCGCGGATGACGCTGCTGCGCCGCTCCGAGCCGGACAGTGCCCGGCGCACCGCCGGGATCTGGCCGTACTGGACCGCGAAGATCAGGATCGCCAGCACGACGCCGACCAAGAAACCCACGGTGGCGCCGAACAGGGCGGTCGCCGCGCACACCGCCAGGGCGATGCCGGTTTCCCAGACCGGGAAGGTCCGGCAGGCGAGCGCGAGGTTGACCAGCAGGCCCAGCCCGATGGCGATTAGGGCACCCCCGGCGAGCGGCCGCGGCAGCAGCGCCAGCGGGCTCGCGCCGAAGACCAGCAAGGCCGCCATCACGGCGAGCGTCAGCCACCAGCCGAGCCAATGGCTGCCGCCGATATTGTGCAGTAGCAGCGTCGAGGTCCGCCCGAACCCCATGGCCGGGCTGCCGAACAGGCTGCCGACCAGGTTGGCCGCGCCCGAGGCGACGAACATCCGGTCGATGTCGAGCTCGCGCCGCATCTCCAGCTCGACGCTGATGACGTAGAGGATCTGGATGATGACCGCGACCACGATCTCGGTGGCGATCCGGGGCAGGATCGGCAGGAGCAGGGCGGGGTCGAGGGCCTGGAGCGCCATCGCGGCCGGGGCCTGCAGCAGCGATCCCGTGGGCAGCGCCTCGATCAGCCAGCCGGCGGCCTGCGCGGCGGCCGTGTCGATGCCCTGCCAGGCCAGGCCGAGATGCACGACGACGAGGCTCGCCAGGATGACGGTCGGGTAAGTGCCCCAATGCTTGATGCGCCGGGGCAGGTAAAAGGCGCAGAACCCGATGACGACGGACAGGGCGATGCGCCCGAGCAGTCCGAGGTCGATCCGGCTCGGGTCGAGCATGGCCGGGTCGAGCAGGCCCAGCAGCGCGGCGGCGGGATCGTCGAGATGGGCGCCGATCTGCACGCCGCTCTTCAGGAACAGCAGCCCGACGCCGCCGAGGAAGCCGGTCAGGACCGGGTAGGGCAGGAGCTGCGCCAGCAGCGAGGCGCGCAGCGTGCCGAGCAGCGCGAAGACGAGGCCGGTGGCGAAGGTCGAGACCCCGCAGGCGACGAGCACGATCCGGCCGACCGTGGCGGGATCGGTGATGCCCGCGTCCCGCAGCGCGCCGGCCACCGCGGCGGCGATCGCCGCCTGCACGATTGCGGCCGCCCCGATGAAGGACAGCGACACCAGCACGGTCCGCCGGAGCGCGACGAAGACGAGGCTGCCCAGCACGTAGGCCGCCAGCATCGCCGACATCCCGGCGACGCGGCTCTCCGCGAGCGGGCCGGAAAAGATCAGCTGCGAGAAGCTGATGAGATCGAGCAGCAGCACCATGGCGGCCACCGCCGCCGCCGCGATCGTGCGCGCGGTGCGGACCAGCGCCTGGCGCCCCTCGGTCGGCTGCCCGCTGCCGGCGGAGACCATATCGGTGGTTGTCATCGGCACGGCATCCGTATTCCGAAGGTTCGATCCCGGCCGCTGCAGCAGATCCCCGGCGGCCGCGCGCACAGGCGCAGCGGAACGGTGGGAGTCAGGCGCGGCCGCAGCCTTCCAACCCGATGACAGCGCGGGACTTAAATTATCGTGCCGGCCGCGACGGTCGGGAGACGGTTCCGTCCAAGTTTCAACCGGTCATGGCGGGACTGGACTCATGCGGGACGCAGGTCTCATCCACTCTACCGGAACGATCGCCGTGTGCCGCTTGGCGAGTCCGGGGCCGGATTCCCCTCCCCCGCGTCATGCTCTAAGCCGGCCCCCCACAGGAGCCGCCGATGTCCGCCTCGACCCGCCTGCCCCGTCCCCTGCGCGCCGCGCTCCTGCTCGCCGGCCTCGCGGGGGCCGCGCAGGCCGAGGATACCCCGTCGATCGCCTGGCCCGAGCCGGGCGGCCGGGCCACGATCAGCCGGGCCTTCAACGGATCGCCGATCGCGGTCGGCGTCTCGTCCCGGACCGGCGGTGCCATCGACAGCCTGACCTGGGGCGGCACGCAGTTCATCAACGCCCACGACCACGGCCGCGAGCTGCAATCGGCCTCGTCCTATGACGGCTACGGCGAGTGCCTGAACCCCACCGAGGCGGGCAGCGATTCCGACGGCACCGGCCCGCGCAGCACGACCCTGCTCACCGAACTGAAGGTCGGCCCGGACACCCTCCAGACGCGGGCGCAGATGGCCTACTGGATCGAGCCCGGCCGCGTCACCGGCAGCTGCCCGAAGGGCCCCGGCCCCCATGCCGGGGCCCGTTCCGACGACATCCTGGCCAAGACCGTCACCCTGGGCGCGGCGGGCGTGGCCAACGCCATCGCGTACCGCGCCACCTACATCACCGCGCAACCCCATGAATCGGCGACCTTCGAGGCGGCCACCGCCTATATGCCGCCGGACTTCACCGCGTTCTGGAGCCTCGACCCGGTCACCGGCCAGTCCGCGTCGCTCTCCGCTGGGCCGGGCGAGCAGGCCGTGCCGGTGATCCTGGCCACTCCCGACGGCTCCCGGGCGATGGGCGTCTACAGCCCCGCCCTCCCCCAGCCAACGGTGCCGAATGCCGGCTACGGCCGGTTCGACTTCTCGACCCTGACGGGCGCGGGCAACGCCACGGTGAAGTGGAACTGCGCCTTCCGGGAGAACAATGTTTCGGCGGGAGCGCACAGCTACACGTGCTACGTGGTGATCGGCACGCTGCAGGATGTCCGGGCGGGCCTCGTCGCCCTGCGGGCGGCCCTGACCGGCGGCCGGCCGGCTCCCCTCCCCGCCATCCCCGCGCCCCAAGCGGCTGCCGCGCGGGCTCCGGGCGTGGCGCTCTATGTCGGGACACAGCAGGGCTGCAACGCCGGCGAGGTGACGATCGACCCGGGCTACAAGGGCTGCGCCACGGCTCCGATCGGCGCGACCCTGGCGCAGCCCTCCTCGCCCGCCGACGCGCCGGTCTATGCCGGCACCGCGGCCGGGCTCGATGCCGGCCTGGTCACCAACAACCCGCACCATCTCGACGCCGGCACGCGCCCGATCGGCTACCTCGCGGCCGCCGGCGCGGGCGGGACGCCGCTCTATGTCGGCCTGCAAGGCGGCTGCAATGCCGGCGTGGTCTCGACCAACCCGGCCCATCTCAACTGCCGCGCAGCCCCGCTGGGCATCGCCGTGCGGTGACGCCGCCTGAGAACGCCGCCCCGGATCCGGGGCGGCGCTCGGTTATCGTCCCGAAGCCGAATTGCGCCCGTCGGGATGCGGCGCTCAGCCCTTCTTCACCAGCGGCACCGGCTCGGCCGGCGGCTTGGTCGCGCAGGCCGCGACGCTGGCCGCCAGCACGGCCAGGACCAGAACGCGCGTGAGAGGATTTTTCGCGAAACAACGTGCAGTGGACACGAGGCAATCTCCGATTTTCGGCACAGCGGAGGCTAATGCCGCGCGCGGTCTCGGAAAGTGCAGGAATGTCACGCGTCTGATGTTTCGAGATTTTTTATAATGCTTACAAAGTAAAAATTAATAGAAATAGTGGCGACGTAAATCGATTCTTGCTTGTCATCGGCGCATGGAATGCATTATTGCGAGCGGATTTCTAAGGAGCAGTTGCACATCTCCCGGTATTCGCCGCTCACCGAAGCACCGCGGTGCACTTAAAAAACTTCACTTTCACCGTCATCACGCACCGTCATCACGAGCGCAGCGAAGTGACCCAGGGCAGCACGACAGGCCCAAACGCCGCGCCACGCTGGGTTGCTTCGCTCCGTGCGCAATGACGGGATGCCTCCCGGACAGGTGTCGCAGCAGCGGGCTCAGCGCACTTCGCTGACGCGCTTGGTCGCCCGCTTCTCCTGCTTGTAGGCGGTGATCGCCGCGGAGCAGCCGGGCGACAGGTTCTTGAGATTGGTCTTGAAGCAGGCCTCGACCTCCGGGCCGCCGGGCGCGTAGGCGCTGCAATACTCCATGTAGTCGCCGGTGCAGTGCTGCTTGAGCGCCTCGCGGGCCGGGGATTGCTCGGCGAGCGCCGCGGCCGAGCCGAGGCAGAGACCGAGGGTCAGGAGGACCGCCTTGGTCGAAGTCATGGATATCCTTGTCATTAGCCGATGACCGCGTGAGCGGACCGCACGGTGATGGAGCCGGCGGATGAGCGCCAACGATGGCACCACCATGACGCCGGGATGGCGACGGTGCAGCCCGGCCATGTGTGCACGACAAGAACTCCGGGGGCGCACCGGGTTTTTCTGGGCCCCGCCCGGGATGACCGCGCGCCCGGCGGATGCGCGCACCCGCCGGGCAGGAAGGTCCGACCGGTCAGTGCGCGCCGACGCGGCGGGTGGGCACGATGTCGTTGGCGACGATCTCGCCGAACGGGCCGTCGTTGCGGGCGTTGCCGACCGGCCGGCCCGTGGTGGCGCGCAGGGGCAGTTTTGGGAAGACCAGCTCGGCGAAGCGGTAGGCCTCCTCGAGATGCGGGTAGCCCGAGAGGATGAAGCGGTCGATCCCGAGATCGATATACTCCTTCATCCGGTCGGCGACCTGATCGGCCGAGCCGACAAGCGCTGTCCCGGCGCCGCCGCGCACCAGCCCGACCCCGGCCCAGAGGTTGGGCGAGACCACGAGTTTTTCGCGAGAGCCGCCGTGGAGCGCCATCATCCGGCTCTGGCCGACCGAATCCTGCCGCTTCAGGGTCTCCTGAGCCTTCGCGATGGTGGCGTCGTCGAGCTTCGAGATCAACTTCTCCGCGGCGTCCCAGGCCTCGGCCTCGGTCTCACGGGCGATCACGTGCAGGCGGATGCCGTAGGAGAAGGTCTTGCCCTTGGCCTCCGCGGCCTGCCGCGCGGCGGCGATCTTTTCCGCGACCTGCGCCGGGGGCTCGCCCCAGGTGAGGTAGACGTCGCAATGCTCGGCCGCGACTTCCATTCCGGCCGGCGAGGAGCCGCCGAAATAGAGCGGCGGATAAGGCTTCTGCACCGGCGGGAAGATCACCCGGCCGTTCTCGGTGCGCAGATGCTGGCCCTGATAGGTCACGGTCTCGCCCGAGAGCAGGCCGCGCCAGATCGTCAGGAACTCGTCGGTGACGACGTAGCGCTCGTCATGGGACAGGAACACGCCGTCGCCGGCCAGCTCCACCGGATCGCCGCCGGTGACGACGTTGATCAGCAGGCGCCCGTCCGAGATCCGGTCGAGGGTCGCGGTCATGCGCGCCGCCGCGGAGGGCTCCATCAGGCCCGGCCGCACCGCCACCAGGAAGCGCAGCCGCTTGGTCAGCGGCGCCAGCGCCGAGGCGATGATCCAGGAATCCTCGCAGGACCGCCCGGTCGGCAGCAGCACGCCGTAATAGCCGAGCTCGTCGGCGCCCTGGGCGATCTGCCGGAGGTAGTCGATCGAGACCGCGCGAGCCCCTTCCTGGGCGCCGAGATAGCGGCCGTCGCCGTGGGTCGGCAGGAACCAGAGGACGTCGGCGTGCCCGTCATGCGTCGCGGTCATCGGGGTCTCCATTGCGGCTATGGGCCGGATGCGGAAAAGCCGGATCCGACTTCTCGCATCCGGCGATCACCAAGAGCTACAGCAGACCGCCGCTTCCGGGAAACGGCGGCCCGGTTTCAGACGTTCGGCTCGGCGCCGAGCAGATGATCGAGGATACGCCCTTCGAGCCGCGCCAGGTCCGGATCCCCGCGCCGGCGCGGGCGCGGTACGTCGACCCGCAGGTCCAGGGCGATGCGGCCGGCCTCGACCACCAGGATGCGGTCGGCGAGCGCCACCGCCTCGGACACGTCGTGGGTGACGAGCAGCGCGGTAAAACCCTGCGCCAGCCAGATCCGCTCGATCAGGTCCTGCATGCCGATGCGGGTCAACGCGTCGAGGGCGCCGAGGGGCTCGTCCAGCGCCAGCAGGCCCGGCCGGCCCACCAGGGCCCGGGCGAGCGCCACGCGCTGGCGCTGGCCGCCCGACAGGGTCGCGGGCCATTGCCCGGCCTTGTCGGACAAGCCGACCTCGGCCAGGGCCGCCAGCGCCCGCTCCCGGCGCTCGGCCCGGGAGCCATGGCCGGACAGGCCGACCGTGACGTTGTCGACCACCCGGGCCCAGGGCAGCAGGCGCGGCTCCTGGAACATGATCCGCTTGGGCGGATCGCTCCGGCGCGGGCCGGTCTCCGGCCCTTCGAGCACGATCCGGCCGCCGGTCGGCGTCTCCAGCCCGAGGATCAGGCGCAGCAGGGTGCTCTTGCCGCAGCCGGAGCGCCCGACCACGGCGGTGAACCCGCCGGCCGGCAGGTACAGATCGAGCCCCTCGATGACGGTATTGCCGTCGAAGCTTTTTCGGAGGTCGCGGGCGGTTACGGCGATGCCGCGGCTCGCGGCCTCCGCCGGATGGCGCGCCGGCACGGACGCGGGCGGCGCGTCGGCGATCCGGGTCTCGGGGGCGGGATCGGCCGGAGCCTCGCGGCGAAGGGCGTCGAGCAGCATCAGGCGCTCCTATAGGCGGGGTTCCAGGCGAGGCAGGCGCGTTCGAGCTGACGTGTCAGCGCATCGGCGAGCTTGCCCAGGGCGGCATAGATCAGGATCGCCAGCACGACGACGTCCACCAGCATGAACTCACGGGCCTGCATGGCCATGTAGCCCAGCCCCGAGGAGGCCGAGATCGTCTCGGCAACGATCAGCGTCAGCCACATGATCCCGAGGGCGTAGCGCAACCCGACGAAGATCGACGGCAGGGCGCCGGGCAGCACCACCTTGGTGAACAGCTCCGTCCGCGACATGCCGTAGACGCGGCCCATCTCCACCAGCGCCGGGTCCACCGAGCGGATGCCGTGCAGGGTGTTGGCGTAGATCGGGAAGAACACGCCGAGCGCCACCAGGAACAGCTTGGCCTCCTCGCCGATGCCGAACCACAGGATCACCAGCGGGATCAGCGACAGGTGGGGCACGTTGCGCACCATCTGCACCGAAGTGTCGGTCAGCCGCTCCGACAGGCGCGAGAGGCCGTTGGCGAGGCCCAGCGCGAAGCCGATGCCGCCGCCGACCGCGAAGCCCGACAGCGCCCGCAGGGTGCTGACCCAGAGGTTGGTCCAGAGCTCCCCGGTGCGCCCGGCATCCCAGCCGGCCCGGACCACGTCGAGCGGCGCCGGCATGAACCGGTTGGAGACGAGGCCGGCCGAGACCGCGGCCTGCCAGCCCAGCAGGATCGCGACCGGCAGCAGCCACGGCAGCGCCGTATCGCGCAGGCGGCCGAGAGGGGTTGGGCGCATCATCGGTTCTCCGCCCGGCGTTCGGGCTGTGTCCAGACCGCGTCGGCCACGCGGATCGGCTTCGGCAGCAGGCCGAGGCCGTGGAAGGCGTCGGCCACCCGCTGCTGGTCGGACACCGCCGCGGCATCCAGGGGCGTCACCCCGTAGGACAGGCGATCGAGGGCGACGCGGAGCACCGGGGCTGGAATGCCCACCGAGGGCGCAAGGTCCGCCGCCACGGTCTCGGCATGGCCTTCCGCCCAGGTATCGACCTCCCCGATCGCCTTGAGCACGATTGCGACGACCTCCGGGTTGGCATCGGTGAAGCCGCGGCGGGACAGGTAGAACTGGCGGTTGGGCGCGAGCCCCTGCGCGTCCGCCAGCACCCGGGCGCCGGTGGCCCGCTCGGCGGCGGCGAGATAGGGATCCCAGATCGCCCAGGCGTCGACGGAGCCGCGCACGAAGGCGGCATTCGCATCCGCCGGAGCCAGGAAGGCGAACTTCACCGCATCGTAGGGTACGCCGGCCTGCTCCAGCGCCCGCACCACCAGGAAATGGACGTTCGAGCCCTTGTTGAGGGCCAGCGTCCGGCCGCGCAGGTCGGCGACGCTGCGCACCGGGCTGTCCTTCGGCACCAGGATCGCCTCGCCCCGGGGGGCCGGCGGCTCGGTGGCGACGTAGCGCAGCTCCGCGCTCGCGGCCTGCGCGAAGATCGGCGGCGCTTCCCCGGCCGAGCCGAAATCGACCGCGCCGGCGTTCAGGGCCTCCATCAGCGGCGGCCCGGACGGGAATTCCGACCACGCCACCGTGTAGCCCAGCGGCTGGAGCGCCTTCTCCAGGGTGCCGCGGCCCTTCAGCAGCACCAGGGAGCCGTATTTCTGGTAGCCGACCCGGACGCTGCCGCCCGCGGCCCGGGCCGGGCGCAGGACGCTGGCCGCCGCGAGGCCGAGGCCCGCGGACAGGAGTTTTCGGCGGTGCGGGGCGAGCCCGGACGCAAGGGGGCGGGCGAGTCGATCGGTCATGAGGTCAGCCGTTGCGGGCGGGTGCCGTCCAGACCGCGTCGGCGACGTGGATCGGCTTCGGAATCAGCTTCAGGGCGTAGAACCGGTCGGCGATGGCCTGCTGTTCGGCGGTGATGCGGTCGGACATCGGGCCGATCACGAAATCGGTGCGGTCCACCGCCCGGCGCGTCGCCGGCAGCGGCACGCCGGTGCCCTGCGACAGGAGCGCGGCGACGTCGCCGCGGTTCTGCCGGCACCAGGCCGCGACCTCGCCCAGCGCGTCGATCGCCGCAATCAGCACCGGGCCACGGGTCTCGGCGAAGGCCCGGCTCGCCAGGAGAAAGTTGTTCTGCGGCGTGATCGCGGTGGCGAGGGCGAGCACCCGTACCCCATCCCCCTCCTCGGCGACGGCGAGATACGGGTCCCAGATCGTCCAGGCATCGACGCTGCCGCGGGCGAAGGCGGCCGCCGCGTCGGCGGGGGCCAGGGTCACCGGCTCGATATCGGCGTAGCGCAGGCCCGCCTTCTCCAGGGCCGCCACCGTGAGATTGTGCGCGCTCGACGCCTTGGCGAAGGCGACGCGCTTGCCTCTGAGATCGGCGAGGCTGCGCACCGGCGAGCCCTTGGGCAGCAGGATCCCGGCCCCCGAGCCGCCGGCCTCCTGGGCCGCCGCGTAGACGAGGCTGGAGCGCGCCGCCTGGGCGAAGATGGGCGGAGAATCGCCGGTCAGGCCGACATCGATCCCGTCGAGGGACAGGGCCTCGAGCAGCGGCGGCCCGAACGAGAACTCGACCCAGCGCACCGTGTGGCCCAGGGGCTCCAGGCGCCGCTCGATGATCCCCTGCTGCTTGGCCACCACCAGGATGCCGTTCTTCTGGTAGCCGATGCACAGCACGCCGGGCTCGGCCGCCCGCGCACCCCGGAGGCCCGGGACGGCCGCAGCCAGGAGCGTCGCGGCCAGCAGGGTGCGGCGGTCGAGCATCGCCCGGTTCACTCGGCGGCGGCGAGTTCGGCCGGGCCGGTCGCCGCGGCCGCCCGGTGCAGCAGCAGGGCGGAGAGCTGGGCGCCGGCCTCGGCGGCGCGGGCGCGCACCCCGGCCTCGGTCAGCACGCCGTCGCTGAAATCCGCGTCGGACGCGTAGACCGCGGTCGGGATCTGGAGTGCGCCGAAGAAGCCGAAGAGCGGCCGGAAGGCGTGCTCGACCACCAGGGCATGGCGGGCGCCGCCGCCGGTGGCCACGATGGCCACGGGCTTGCCGGCCAGCGCGTTCGGATCGACCAGATCGAACAGGTGCTTGAACAGGCCGGTATAGGCGCCCTTGTAGACCGGCGAGCCGACCACGAGCCCGTCCGCCTCCTCGATCGCGTCGAGCACCCGGCGGGCGGGCAGCGGCAGCTGGTCGCGGGTCCAGGCCGCCCCGAGCCCGGAGCCGGCATCGACGAAGTCGAAGATCCGCCCGTCGAACGCCGCCTGGGCGCAGGCCTCGTGCAGCACGGCATCGACCAGCGTGCGGGTCTTGGACGGGCGCTGAACGTTCGCGCTCAGCCCAACGAGTCTCGGTCGTGTCATTGCAGAAGCCTCGCGACAATGCCGGGCCGCCCTGCTCAGTGAGGAGCGGCAGAAGCGCGACCGGTTATCCGAATAGGCTGCTAGAATTGCTGATTGCGTTGCACAACGTCAATGAAACGGCTTTCCCAATTCGCCCCGAATAGAAAAATGTTCTCCTCAGAATGGCCGATTGAGAGTGTGATTTCATCTCATGGTCGTATCGATCGGCTTGCGGATCATGGCTTGGCAGGCCGGGAAATCTGGCTCCGACGAATGTTCAATCTCCCGCTCGGCCATAAGAAAGAATATAATTTTTCTTAGTGGCGTATTTGAGGAACGATGTTGCTGCTGAGCGGTGTCGCCGTCGGCGGTGATCGGTTCGATCTTGATCGTCGGGCCTGCCGAGCTCGCGAGGACGCTTCGGCCCTCGTATCCCGGCCCTGGATCCTGGCTTATCGGCACGAAAAAGGGCCAGCCGTGGCGGCTGGCCCTGGATCGTCCGACGGCTCTACGGCCTGGCTGTCGCGCCCTGCGCCAAATCGGCGGTGGGCGCGCCCGGGCTTACTCGGCCGCCGTCATCTCGGCGGTGAAGTGGCCGCACCAGTCGTTGGTCGTCACGACCGGCCAGAGACCCTTGGACTCCGGAGCCGGCTGGCTGACCGGCGGGTTGAACCGGCACAGGCCGGCATCGCCCTGGGCGCTCGCGCCGTTGCCCTTGTGCTCGTCGAAGAACTTGCAGCTCTCGCAGTTTGCGCTGGCCATGTCTCGATGCTCCCGTTTCGGTTCGGCGGCGTGCCGTTCGTTCTTGCGAATTAGAACAACTATAATCTGTTCGTCAACCCACGACCGGGCGCACGGTTCCACGCCGGGACCCCTCTAAGGGTGACGTCCCCCGAAAGGCGGGGCCGTCATTCGGGACGGAGCAGACCATGAATCTCGCACGGCTGCCGGGATTGGGCCTGCACCTGTTCATTGGCTTCATGGGCGCCGGATCCTGCGGTCGGCCTTCGCCTGCGAGGCTCTGATCGCCCGCCCCGAAACGCGATCGGCGCGCGCGGATGTTCCGCGCGCGCCGATCCGGTTACCGTCCCGCCTGCGAGCCCGCTGGGGGCAGGTTCGCGAGCGTCGTCGTGGTACCCCTGATGTCAGAGGCTCCCGGGGCCCTTGGCCAGGCCGCCCAGGGTGAACAGGTCGACCGAGAGCTTCGCGCCGACCACGAAGGCGTTCGGGATCGGCTTCGGCCGGAACGGGAAGCGGGTCTGGTCCGGGTCGATCACGTATTGCAGGTTCGGCATCAGCCGCACCGCCGGGGTGAGCTGGATGCCGTAGCTCAGCTCCAGGATGGTCTGCAGGGTTTCGACGTTGCGGCTGCTGAGCCCGTACGACGCGCGCGCCGCCCGGATATTGGCTGCCCCGAGGGAGGAAAGTTTCTCCATCACGAACACGGCGCCGAGGGTGTCGTAGGGCCGGCCCGGGAAGGTGCCGGTCAGAACGGCGCCGCCCTCCAGGAAGAAGTCCTGGGTCTGCCGCCCGCCGGTGGCGCCCAACGCGACCCCGAACAGCGTCAGGCCCTGGATGCCGTTCGGGTCCGGACGCCAGACCATCTGGTCGAACCGGGCATAGACCGCCGACCGGCCGAACCGGGTCAGGTCGTCGAGCCCGCTGAACAGGCGAGGCCCGCGGCGCACGTCGAGCACGGGATCGCTGTAGTCGGACCGGTCGATGATCGCGCCGATGCCGTAGTTGCGCGGCAGCGGATCGTTGCCGAAGTTGGTCGAGTAGCCGACTTCCACCGGGATCACCACGCCGGTGGCGCCGTTGGTCGACCAGTCGATGCCGTTCCGGTCGTCACGCTGGTTGCGAGGATTCACCTCGTAGACGCCGGCATGCACGAACACCTTGTCGTTGACCCAGGCCTTGGCGTGGCCGCCCCAGCTCGCGATCGGCCAATAGGTGAAGTTCGTCATCTTGAACGCGGATTTCGGCGCGCCGCAGGTGCCGTTGTTCTGGAAGTTGCAGTAGAGCGGCGAGGCGAGGAACGGCGGGTTGGCCAGAAGGCGACCGACCTCCACGTCCAGGCGGTTGTCGAACAGCTTTTGCTCGTAGGACAGCACCGTGAGATGTGCGGTCTGACCGCCGCCGTAGACTTCCTGAACGCTGGTGTTGTTGCCGATATAGTCCTGCGACAGGCTGCGGCCGTGACGCTGGGTCACGATGGTATGCACCGCGCCGCCGTCGATCCCGGCGAGACGGCCGAGGTCGGCATCGAGACCGAACACGATCTGGCCGGTGTAGTCCGACCCCTGGCGGATGCCGCCCGACGGGTTGGCGGCGAATTCGCCGGTGTAGTTCAGGATCATGCTGATCCCGTTGCCGAGGTCGAGGGTTCCCGGCGGCAGGCCCGGCGGCGTCGCGCTGGCGCCCTGCACGTCGGCCGCAGCCGCCGCGCTGTCGGCGCCGGCAAAGCTCCGCGCCGAGCGCACGTTCCGCCGCCTGGCGCGGTTTGCGCGGTACTGGGCCTTCGCCGCCGGACTCGCCTTCGGACCCGGGTTCACCAGGGACGGTCCCCCGTCCGGAGCATTAGGGTCTTGAGCTTCGGCCGGGCTGACGCCCGCCGAGAGTGTCGCGGCGCACAATGCGAGCGCCGCCCATCGCGTGTACTTTCCCATAACAGTGACTCCCCCTTAGTAACGCGCGGCCCTGATTGGCTCTGTCGCGTTGGTGTTCCGCCGGGATCCCTCCGGTCAGTCCGTGAAGGCCTCCACGGTGCGGCGCTCGCCGCGCAGGAAGGCGTCGGCGACGTGGATCAGCGGGTTCAGGTCGACGTCGCTCGTGCCGGAACGGACGAGGGCGGCGAAGCGGTCGTAGAGGCCGCGATACTCGGCCTCCGGAAGCAGCAGTTGCGGGCTGCCGTCGATCGTGAGGACACTGCCGCCCTTCGACAGCACCAGCAGGCCGTCCTCGGTGTCGACACGGATGTCCCAGGTCTGCGGGCCGGTCTGGCGCCAGTCGAACACGGCCTCGATCGGGGTGCCGGCGGCGTCGGTGAAGTGCAGGTCGGCGGCGATCGGCGCCTGCCGGTTCTCCGGGACCGAGAGGGTCGCGCCGGTGAGGAAAAACGGCGGCAGGATGTGGGTGGCGATCGACAGGGCGTTGATCCCCGGATCGAACACGCCCATGCCGCCGGCCTGCCAGATCCAGGCCTGGTTGGGATGCCAGTGCCGGACATCCTCCATCCAGGCGATCGCCACCGACCGGATCCGGCGGCCGGACAGCCATTGCCGCGCGGGCTCGACCCCGGGGGCGTAGCGGGAGTGCCAGCTGGCGAACAGGGTGACGCCCCGCGCCCGCGCGGCCTCCACCAGGATCCCGACCTCCGCGAGCGTCGCCCCCGGGGGCTTTTCCAGGAAGACGTGCCGGCCGGCCTCGATCGCCGCCAGGGCGGCCGAGAAGCGCACCTGCGGCGGCTGGCACAGGGCGACCGCGTCGAGGTCGCCCTGCCCCGCCAGCATCTCCGCCAGCGTGCGGTAGTTCGGCACCCCCTCGAAGCGGCCTTCCCGGCTCGCCACGGCGGTCAGGGTGTAGTCCGGCGAGGCACCGATGACCGGCAGGTGCTGGTCGCGGGCGATCTTGCCGACGCCGACCAGCCCGATGCGGATCGTTCCGTTCGAAACCGACATCTCAGAGGACCTTCACGGCGAGTTCGCGGGCGGGCGCGATCGCCAGGGGATTGCGCAATGGCAGGGTGAAGGGCGCGGCCTCGATCTCGAACACGTCCCCGGGCTGGGCGGTGACGCCGTCGCTGAACGACAGGGTGGCGGTGCCGAAGAAGTGCACATGCAGGTCGCCGGGGCGGCGGAACTGCGCGTATTTGAAGTGGTGCCGCTCCAGGTTCTCGATCGTGTGGGACATGTTCGCCTCACCCGAGAGGAACGGCTTCTCCCACAGCACGGCGCCGTCGCGCCGGATGCGGCTGGAGCCGCGCACGTCGGCGGGCAGCGCCCCCAGCCACAGCTCCGGCCCGAGCGCCGCCGGACGGAGCTTCGAATGGGCGAGCCACAGGTAGTTGCCGCGCTCGGTGACGTGGTCCGAGAACTCGTTCGCCAGCGCGAAGCCGAGGCGCACCGGATGGCCGTCCGGATCGATCAAGTAGATGCCGGCGATCTCCGGCTCTTCGCTGCCGTCCAGGGCGAAGGCGGGTGACAGGAGCGGCTCGCCGGTGCCGACGATCGCGGCGCCGTCGCCCTTGTAGAACCATTCGGGCTGGACCCCGGTCTCGCCCGGGGCGGGCTTGCCGCCCTCGACGCCCATCCGGAACATCCGCATGGAATCGGTCGGGGCCGGGTCCGCCGCCGCGGCGCGGTGCATCTTGTCCCGGCCCTCGGCCGAGCCGAGATGGGTCAGGCCGGTGCCGCTGAGCAGCAGATGCGCGGGATCCTGGTGGTCGATCGGCGGCAGCAGCCGCACGGCGTCGAGATCCACGGTGTCGCCGAGCCCGAGCCGGGCCGCCGTCTCGGCCAAGCTGTCCCCGGCCGCGAGCGCGCGCCGGGCCAGCTCCAGGACGCTGTCCACGCCGACCACGCTCCGCGCCCGGCCGTCCTCCAGCACTGCCACACCCCGCCGCCCGTCGGGGGCACGGAATTGTAGGAGTGATTGACCCATCGTGATCCTCCCAGGGCCGGCCTTCGGCGGGCCGGCTCGAAATCAGGTGGCGCCGCGCGCCGGCGCGTCAGCGGTCGAAGGTCGGGCTGAGAGTGCCGTCGACCCTGCGGGTGAGATGCCAGGGATTGTCCGGGCGCAGGGGCTGCGGCAGCAGCGCCTCGGGCAGGTCCTGGTAGCAGACCGGGCGCAGGAACCGCTCGATCGCCAGGGTGCCGACCGAGGTGCTGCGCCCGTCGGAGGTCGCCGGGAACGGGCCGCCATGGACCATCGCGGGCGCGACCTCCACGCCGGTGGGCCAGCCATTGGCGAGGATGCGGCCGGCCTTGCGGGCCAGGGCCGGGACCAGGCCGGCGGCGATGTGCTCGTCGGCGCGGTCGAGATGCAGGGTCGCGGTGAGCTGGCCCGGGAGCGCCGCGATGATGCGGTTGACCTCATCGAGGTCCGCGGCCGCCACTAGGATCGCCGCGGGGCCGAACATCTCGTCGGCGAGGCCGGGATCCGCCAGGAACCGCGCCCCGTCCGTGCGCAGCAGGGTGGCGGGGGCGCCACCGGGACCAGCCTTCTCCCCGCGTGCCGTGACAGTCACCCCCGGGCGGCCCGCCATCTCGGCGACGTCCTGCTCGAAGCGGGCGCGGATGTCGGCG
This sequence comes from Methylobacterium sp. J-072, assembly GCF_022829425.1. NCBI lineage: Bacteria > Pseudomonadati > Pseudomonadota > Alphaproteobacteria > Hyphomicrobiales > Methylobacteriaceae > Methylobacterium > Methylobacterium sp. J-072. Next base: position 62,972 of record NZ_JAKSYK010000195.1, read on the forward strand.
GTCAGCATCGCGTGCGGCGCGCTCTCGCGGATCGCCGCCGCGGCGGCCTCGGCGAAGGCTTCGAGGTCGGACCCCGCGATCCCGATCAGCAGGCCCGGATTGGTGCAGAACTGCCCGGCCCCCAGCGTCAGGGACTGGACGAAGCCGGCGGCCAGGGCCGCGCCTCGCGCCCGCAGGGCGCCGGGCAGCAGCAGGACCGGATTGACTGCGCTCATCTCGGCATAGACCGGGATCGGCTCGGGACGGCCCGCCGCCACCCGCAGCAGGGCGAGACCGCCGCCGCGCGAGCCGGTGAAGCCCACCGCCTTGATCCGCGCATCGGCGACCAGCGCCGTCCCGAGGGCGTTCGAGGGCCCCGGCAGGTAGGAGAACACGCCCGGATGCAGGCCGCTGGCGGCGACCGCCGCCCGCACCGCTCGGGCGACCAATTCGCTGGTCCCGGGATGGGCCGGGTGGCCCTTGACCACCACCGGGCAGCCGGCCGCGAGTGCCGCGGCGGTGTCGCCCCCGGCCACCGAGAAGGCGAGCGGGAAGTTGCTGGCGCCGAACACCGCCACCGGGCCGAGGGCGACGTGGCGGCGGCGCAGGTCGGGGCGCGGCAGGGGCGTGCGCTTGGGCTGGGCCGGATCGATCGTGGCCTGGACCCAGTCGCCCGCCCGGACGACGCTCGCGAACAGGCGCAGCTGGCCGATGGTGCGGGCGCGCTCGCCCTCCAGCCGGGCGCGCGGCAGCCCGGTCTCGGCCATGGCCCGCTCGATCAGGGGTTCGCCGAGATCGCCCACGGCCGTGGCCACGGACTCCAGGAACCCGGCCCGCACCTCGGGGGTCGATTCGGAAAAGCTCGGGAACGCCGCATCCGCCAGGGCGCAGGCCGCCGCGACCTCCGCCGCGCCGGCAGCGGAGAAGGCGGGATCCAGCGCCGCGCCACTTGCCGCCTCGACGGCCCGGAAGGTATCTGCCGCAGTCGCATCCTCGGCGCCGATCAGGATCGTGCCGCGAATCTCCGCATTCACACTCAGCTCTTTACTAATACAAATAACTTAGAGCAGTTGTGCAGTGGCTGCAAGCCTGGCGGCACTATGATGCTTGCGGGTGTCGCCGCTTGCGCTCCTACAACTTCCAGGTACGATCGCGGCGATCCTGCCCCGTCCTGGCGGCTCGGACTGGAGGTGTCGGGTGAGGGGGGATCCGGGGTTCGAGGACATCAAGCTGCCGCTGGCCTCGGGCTCGCGCCGGATCCACGGCTCGGTGGCGCGCGATCTCGGCATCGCGATCCTGGCGGGCCGCTACGCGCCGGGAGACGTGCTGCCCGGCGAGATCGAATTCTCGGAGCAGTTGAAGGTCTCTCGCACCGCCTATCGCGAGGCGGTGCGTATCCTCAGCGCCAAGGGGCTGGTCGAGAGCCGGCCCCGCACCGGCACCCGCGTGACCCAGCGCAGCCGCTGGAACCTGCTCGATCCCGACATCCTCGCCTGGGCCTTCGAGGCCGAGCCCAGCGAAACCTTTATCCGGGATCTGTTCGAGTTGCGGATGATCGTCGAGCCGGCGGCGGCGGCCCTGGCGGCCGAGCGGCGCTCGGGGCTCGACATCTCCCGGATGGGCCATGCCCTCGAGGAGATGGGCCGCTACGGCCTCGCCACCGAGATCGGGCGGGCGGCCGACCAGGCCTTCCACAACACGATCCTGGAGGCGGCGCGCAACGGGCCGCTGATGGCGCTGTCGAGTTCCATAGCCGCGGCCGTGACTTGGACGACGATCTTCAAGCAGCGCCGCAGCGCCCTGCCCCGCGATCCGATGCCGGACCACCGGATCCTGTACGAGGCGATCGTGGCTGGCGACGTCGAGGCGGCGCGCGCGGCGATGACCGAACTGGTCCGCCTCGCGCTCGCCGACACCGAACTGTCGCTGAAGGCGTAAAAGAACCCCGCCGCCGTCACGGCGGCGGGGCTTCCGTTCAGTGGTTGTCGCGCGGCAGCCCGCTGGTCTGAGCAATGCGCTGGAAGCGCTCGGCGCCCTCCAGGATCGCGCCTGTGTGCATCTGCCCGACACTCGCGCGCTGGATCGCCTGCCACGGGGTCTGGGACGCCGGATAGGCGTAGCCCCCGGCCTCCTCCAGGGCCTTGCGGCGGCGCGCGATCTCGTCCGCGTCGAGCAGCATGTCGGCGGTGCCGCGCTTCAGGTCGATCCGCACCCGATCGCCGGTGCGCAGCAGCGCAAGGCCGCCGCCCACCGCCGCCTCCGGCGAGGCGTTGAGGATCGAGGGCGAGGCCGAGGTGCCGGATTGGCGCCCGTCGCCGAGGCACGGCAGCGCGTGCACCCCTGCGCGGATCAGGTAGGCGGGCGGACGCATGTTCACCACCTCGGCCGCGCCCGGGTAGCCGACCGGGCCGGCGCCGCGCATGATCAGGATGCTGTTGTCGTCGATCCCCAGCGCCGGGTCGTCGATGCGGTGGTGGTAATCCTCCGGTCCGTCGAACACCACGGCCCGGCCCTCGAAGGCCTCCGGGTCCTCGGGGTTCGAGAGGTAGCGCTGGCGGAACTCCTCGCCGATCACGCTGGTCTTCATGATCGCCGCGTCGAACAGGTTGCCGCGCAGCACGAGGAAGCCCGCGGCCTCCTTCAGCGGCCGGTCGATCGGGCGGATCACATCCTCGTCCTCGATCACCGCGCCGCGGCAATTGTCGCCGATCGTGCGCCCGTTCACCGTCAGGGCGTTCTCGTGGAGCAGCCCGCGTTGCATCAACTGCGCGGCCACCGCCGGGAGGCCGCCCGCCCGATAATAATCCTCACCGAGATACTCGCCCGCCGGTTGCAGGTTGACGAGCAGCGGCACGTCGAGGCCGTGGGTCTGCCAGTCGGCGATGTCGAGCTCGACCCCCGCGTGGCGGGCGAGCGCGGCCAGGTGGATCGGGGCGTTGGTCGAGCCGCCGATCGCCGAGTTGAGCACGATCGCGTTGAGGAACGCCTCCCGGGTCAGGATGTCGGTCGGCTTGAGGTCCTCCGCCACCATCTCGACGATGCGCTTGCCCGTGCGGTAGGCGACCTCCTGGCGGTCCCGGTAGGGCGCCGGGATCGCCGCGGAGCCCGGCAGCATCATGCCGAGCGCCTCGCCGAGCGCGTTCATCGTCGTCGCCGTGCCCATCGTGTTGCAATAGCCGGTGGAGGGGGCGGACGAGGTCACAAGCTTGATGAAGCCGTCGTTGTCGATCTCCCCCGCGGCCAGCATCTGGCGCGCCCGCCACACGATGGTGCCGGAACCCGTGCGCTGGCCCTTGTACCAGCCGTTGAGCATCGGACCGACCGACAGGGCGATGGCCGGGATGTTCACGGTAGCGGCCGCCATCAGGCAGGCCGGGGTGGTCTTGTCGCAGCCTGTGGTCAGCACCACCCCGTCGAGGGGGTAGCCGTACAGGAGCTCGACGAGGCCGAGATAGGCGAGGTTGCGGTCGAGGCCGGCGGTGGGCCGCTTGCCGGTCTCCTGGATCGGGTGGACCGGGAATTCGAGGGCGATGCCGCCGGCCTCGCGGATGCCCTCGCGCACGCGCTCCGCCAGGACGAGGTGATGCCGGTTACACGGCGACAGGTCGGAGCCGGTCTGGGCGATGCCGATGATCGGCTTGCCCGAGCGCAGCTCTTCCAGGCTCAACCCGAAATTCAGGTAGCGCTCCAGGTAGAGCGCCGTCATGTCGATGTTGTCGGGGTTATCGAACCAGGCGCGGGAGCGCAGGGAGCGGGTGGTCGGGCGATCGGTCATGGCTGGGTCCGGGGTGCGGAGCTGGCGGAGAAGCGGTAGGTGATCACGTTCCGGTAAGTGGCGCCGGGGTCGAGCCGGGCCGAGCCGAAGGCCGGCTGGTTCGGCGTGTCGGGGAACAGTTCGGGCTCGATCGCGAGGGCGTCCGACTGCCGGTAAACGAGGCCGGATTTGCCCACCACGGTCGCGTCGATGAAGTTACCCGTGTAGAATTGCACACCTGGCTGGTTGCTGGCGACCTCTAGGACCCGGCCCGAGTGAGGATCCTCGACCTTCGCCACGAGGTGCGGCTCGGCCGTGGGCGCGTCGGTCACGACCCAGTTGTGATCGTAGCCGCGCCCGCGCACGATCTGGATGTCCCGCCCGTCGCGGATGCGCGAGCCGATCACCGTCGGCTTGCGGAAGTCGAACGGCGTGCCCGCGACCGGAACGTGCTCGCCCGTGGGGATCTGCGTGGCGTCGACCGGGGTGTAGCGCTCGGCCGGGATGGTCAGAATCTGGTCGAGGATCGACCGCCCTGAGCCCTCGCCGGCGAGGTTGAAGAAGCTGTGATTGGTCAGGTTGACGACGGTCGGCTTGTCGGTGGTGGCCTGGTAGCTGATGGTCAGCGTATTGGTGGCGTCCAGCGCGTAGGTCGCGGTCACCGTGAGCGTACCGGGAAAGCCTTCCTCGCCGTCCGGGCTGACGTAGCGCAGGGTGACCGACGGCGTGGCGCCGCCCTTCACCTCGGTGATGGTCCAGAGCCGCTTGTCGAAGCCGGCGGTGCCGCCGTGCAGGGTGTTCGGGCCGTCATTGGTGGCCAGCGTGTAGGTCCGGCCGTCGAGGGTGAAGCGGCCGCCGCGGATCCGGTTGGCGTAGCGCCCGACGGTCACCCCGAACCGTTTCGGCTTGTCGAGATACGTCGCGAGATCGGTGTAGCCGAGGACGATGTCGGCGGGCTTGCCGGCGCGGTCGGGCACTTCGAGGCTCCGCAGGAGGGCACCCCAGGCGATCACCCGGGCGGTGACGCCCTTGCCGTTGGTGAGCGTCACCTCCTCGACCGTGCGGCCGTCCGGCAGGGTGCCGAACACGGTCCGGACCGGCTCGGCCGCCTGGGCGACCATCGGGATCGTCGCACAGCCGCACAGCACCAACCACTTCAACAGACGCATCCAGGTTCCTTCTGCCGTCGCCGGCTTGGCCTGCCGATTGCGCGCAGGCCATTCTATCTACTCATACACATCAGGTCTCGGCGCCCGGGAGGGTCGCAGTGTCCCGGGGCCGATGTTGAAATCAGGCGCGCTTTCGGAGGAGCGCGGTCATGGCGGTCCTGTCGGGCGATCGATCATTCGTGGCCTCGAGGCGCCGCGCGGGTGGAGAAGCGATAGGTGATGACGTTCCGGTAGGTCGCCCCCGGATCGAGCCGGGCCGAGCCGAAGGCCGGCTGGTTCGGCGTATCGGGAAACAGCTCGGGCTCCAGCGCCAGGGCGTCCGATTGCCGGTAAGCGAGGCCGGATTTGCCCACCGCGGTCGCGTCGAGGAAGTTGCCCGCGTAGAACTGCACGCCCGGCTGGTTGCTGGCGACCTCCAGGACCCGGCCGGATTCGGGCTCCTCGACCCGGGCCACGAGGTGCGGCTCTGCGGTGGGCGCGTCGGTCACGACCCAGTTGTGGTCGTAGCCGCGCCCGCGCACGATCTGGATGTCCCGCCCGTCGCGGATACGGTCGCCGATCACCGTCGGCTTGCGGAAATCGAACGGCGTGCCGGCAACCGGAACGTGCTCGCCGGTCGGGATCAGGGTCGCGTCGACCGGGGTGTAGCGTTCGGCCGGGATGGTCAGGACGTTGCCCAGGATCGACCGCCCCGAACCCTCGCCGGCGAGGTTGAAGAAGCTGTGATTGGTCAGGTTGACGATCGTCGGCTTGTCGGTGGTGGCCAGGTAGGTGACGGTCAGCGTGTTGGCGTCGTCCAGGGCGTAGGTCGCGGTCACCGTGAGCGTGCCGGGATAGCCCTCCTCGCCGTCCGGGCTGACATAGCGCAGGGTGACCGACGGGGTGGCGCCGCCCTTGACCTCGGTGATGGTCCAGAGCCGCTTGTCGAAGCCGGCGGTGCCGCCGTGCAGGGCGTTGGGGCCGTCGTTGGTGGCGAGCGTGTAGGTCCGGCCGTCGAGGGTGAAGCGTCCGCCGCGGATCCGGTTGGCGTAGCGCCCGACGCTGACCCCGAAATAGTTGGGCTGGGCGAGGTAGCCGGCGAGATCGCGGTAGCCGAGGACGATGTCGGCGGGCTTGCCGGCGCGGTCGGGCACCTCGAGGCTCCGCAGCAGGGCGCCCCAGGCGATCACCCGGGCGGTGACGCCCTTGCCGTTGGTGAGCGTCACCTCCTCGACCGTGCGGCCGTCCGGCAAGGTGCCGAACACGGTCCGGACCGGCTCGGCCGCTTGGGCGACCACCGGGATCGCCGCACAGGCGCCCAGCGCAACCGCTCCCACTCCACGCATCCGATCCCCTGGCAAGATGCTCGCCCTCCCCTTGCCGATCGTGCGCCGGCCCTCCAAGGGTGCCGCGGTTGACGTCGGCACATCCGCTATATACTCATACAAATGAAATTCACAATAAGGGGCCCGTAAGGCGGCCCCGGCAAGAGGAAACGTTTGATGGCAGGACCGATCGCGAGCATCGGAGCGCCCGCGGCGGAGACGGCGACGCGGGACCAGGGCAGCTACCGCCCGGCCCTCTCGCTGCTCGCGAGCCTCTTCTTCATGTGGGGCTTCATCACGGTCATCAACAACACGCTGCTGCCTCATCTGCGGAGCGTGTTCGACCTCAGCTACACGCAGACCACGCTGATCGAGTCGGTGTGGTTCATCGCGTATTTCGTGGCCTCGATCCCGGCGGCGAAGCTGATCGCGCGCATCGGCTACCAGCGTGCCCTGGTGGTCGGCCTCGGCATCATGGCGCTGGGCACGCTGGGCATGGTCCTGGCCTCGCATCAGGTCTCGTACGCGATCACCCTCACCGCCCTGTTCGTGATCGCCAGCGGCATCACCCTGCTCCAGGTCGCCGCCAACCCCTACGTGGCGGTGGTCGGGCCGCCGGAGACCGCCCCGGCGCGCCTCAACCTCGTCCAGGCCTTCAACTCGTTCGGCACGACCCTGGCGCCTTTGTTCGGCGGCTACCTGATCCTTGGCCGCTCCGCCTCGGGCAACGTCGCCGCCGGCACCGCCCTGAGCCCGGCCGAGCGGCTGGCCGACGCGCAGTCGGTGCAGCTCCCCTACCTGATCGTGGCGGCGATCCTCGTCGTCCTCGCTGTCGTCATCGCCCGCTTCCCCCTCCCCGCCATCGGCGGCGGGGACGATGCCGCGAAGCGCACCGCCAAGACCGAGCCCGGAACGCTGTCGCTCTGGCGCCACCGCAACCTCGTGTTCGGCGTGCCCGCGATCTTCATCTACCTGATCGCCGAGATCGGGGTCTCGAACCTGTTCATCAACTTCGTCTCGCAGCCGGAGATCGGCAACCTCACGCACACCGAGGCTTCGCGCTACCTGTTCCTGCTCTGGGGTGGGATGATGGTCGGCCGCTTCGTCGGCAGCTACCTGATGCAGGGGCGCTCCGCCGAGACCATCCTGGCCGGCGCGGCCATCGCGGCCTTCGCGGTGATGCTGGTGGCGACCTTCGCGACGGGGCCGCTCGCGATGTGGGCGCTGATCTCCGTGGGGTTGTTCCACGCCGTCATGTTCCCGACGATCTTTACCCTCGGCATCCGCGGCCTCGGGCCCCTGACCGAGGAGGGGGCGGGCCTGCTGATCATGGCGATCGCCGGGGGCTCCCTGGTGGTGGTGCAGGGCTGGGCCGCCGACCGGTTCGGTCTGCAACACTCCTTCCTGATCACGGCCGCCTGCGAACTCTACGTCCTGTTCTTCGCACTGTGGGGCAGCCGGCCGAGCCGGGGCGCGTCCGACCGCGCCTGATCGGCCACCGCCCGCGATGCTGCGTGAGGTGGCGGGTCGGGACCCGTCGCCGGACTGGAAGAAGGCGATCCATGGAAGCACAGTTCCGCATCGTCGCCCGTGCCGAGCGCGACCGGCTCGGCGAAGGACCCGTCTGGGTGCCGGAGCGGGGTCGGCTGTTCTGGGTCGATATCGAGGCGCCGGCCCTGCGCTGGCTCGACCTCGCCAGCGGCGCGACCGGCACGCGCCCGTTCCCGGAGCCGATCGGCTGGATCATCCCCCGCGCCCGGCGGCGTGACTTCGTGATCGGCCTGAAGAGCGGCTTCGCGGTGTTCGACCTAGAGGCCGACAGCGTCACCCCGATCGGCAATCCGGAGCCGGATTATCCGGACAACCGCCTGAACGACGCCAAGGTCGACCATGCCGGCCGGATCTGGGCCGGGAGCATGCACCAGGCCGAGACCGCGATCTCGGGCGCCCTGCACCGGCTCGATCCCGACCTGACCTGGCGGCGGATGGACGGCGATTACGGCGTCGCCAACGGCCCGACCTTCAGCCGCGACGGCCGGATCCTCTATCACAGCGACAGCGCCGCCCGGACCGTGTTCGCCTTCGACCTCGCCGCCGACGGCACCCTGACGGGCAAGCGCGAGTTCCTGCGCTTCCCCGAGGCCTGGGGCTGGCCCGACGGGATGACCACGGATGCCGATGGCTGCCTGTGGATCGGGCATTGGGGCGCGGGCCGGATCAGCCGGGTGGATCCGGAGGGGCGCCTCCTGCGGGCCATCCCGCTGCCGGCCACCAACATCACGAGCTGCGCCTTCGCGGGCCCGGGGCTCGACCGGCTGTTCGTCACGTCGGCGTCGCGGGGCGCCGAGCACGAGCCCTCCGCGGGGGCGCTGTTCGAGCTCGATGTCGGCGTGAGCGGCCTGCCACCCCGCGCCTTCGGCGGCTGATCGCCTTGATCCTTCCGGTCAGGCGCGCGCTGCCGAAGTGGATACCGGTTCGGCGTAAGCGAGCGCGTTCAATCAAGGACTTGGAGCCGTTCCCGATCGCAGCGCGATCGGGAACGGCTCCAGGCCGAGGCATCGCTGAATCGTGTGGAGGCTTTCCCCCGGATGAGGGATGCGGCCGTCGGGTGCGGCGTCTAGGATCCGGCATTCTCCGAGACGAGATCGCCTTCAAACCCGCCCGGCCCGTGCCGCGGCGGGTTCTTTGATCGGGGCACCCTCACGGTTGGATCGGCAGGCGGCCGACCACCGACCCGGCGGCATCCCGGACCACCAGGGTCCACGAGGCGCCGGACGCGCCCCTGCCGACAGAACCCGCCATCTCTTCGATCACGCTGTGCGCTTCGGCCAGGGCCTCCTCCAGGCTCTCGGCCTCGACGCCCACATCGTCCCGGATCCGCTCCCGGTCGTTCTCGACATCGAAGTAAAAGCGCTCGGGCACCGACTTCCCCCTGCTGGAACCCGCTGGCGGGCGCTCGGACCATGCTACGTAGTCTGGTGCGCGGCTGCGACCAACGCCGACTGCGATAAACCTTAATGTAGCTAAAACGTGAATTGGTCGGCGCTACGACAATAACGCCGAGATTTGAGCGCGGCGATCTACTATAGATCTTGGCCATAGCCCGCCCGCCCACACCCAGTGGCCCGAAGAGGTGGTGCTTCCGACCCCGGGGCTTTGACATGTCGACCGCCGAAGAGCCGCCTGCTGCGAAGAGCACGGGCACCGGTTCAAACAGAAAAGAGATGGTGCGGGCGCATATCCGGAGCGTTCTCTCGAAGATCGGTACGCCATCAATACCCAAGGATCAGACGCGCTGAGGGCGGCTTGGCAATACGCCCTTGGGTGATGGGAGGCGCGCGGGCTTCCGCGCACGACCGCCTTTTTGCGTAGCAACGCCGTACGAAATAGCGGGTTTCTGAAACTTCCAGCGTCGTCGCGCCGTAGATCGACCCATGTCGGACGAGACCCACCTTCGCGCGCATATCCGCGCGGTGCTGCTCAAACTGTTGCGGACCTTGACGGACCGGACGGAGCCGCGCGGCCCGGCGCCGCTCTAGGCTCGTGTGCCGCCACCCCGCCCCTCGGTGCTGCGGGATCGCCATGCCGGCACCGATCAGCCCGGGGTGTTAACCTTTCGTCAACCATGGGCCGACACAGTTCCGGTCGGAGGGCTGAGCCATGGTTCGACGCCGGGATTTCGATGCGCTGAGCGAGGCGCAGATCGCCGCGAGGCGCACGCGGAAGCGCTGGGTCGAGCCCAAGGCGCAGTTCCGACCCGCCGCGCCGCAGGCGGTCACCGAGCTGCTCGACACGATCCAGCACGTGGCGGAGGCGGCCACCGGCGAGCGCAGCTTCCTGCATCTGCGCCCCGTCGCGGGCGGCGCGCGCAGCCACGAGCATTAAGGCAAGCCGAAGCCTTTCGAGGCCGAGCCCGTCGGCGGGCTGGCGAGCGCCCGCCGGTTCTGCAACAAGGCCGGGATGAGCCGGCGTACAGCCTTCGATCTCGCCCCTGCCCCGGCGCCGGCCGTGTCCGGCCGATGCCGCGCGATCCGCAGGCCGTGAGACCGGCGATCGCCGCCGGAGCCTGCGCGCCGTTCCGCACCAGCCTGTCGATGATCGTTGGCCTGGCCGAGCCGCTGGCGGGACATGGCCGGATCCACGCGGCGTCGGCTTGCGGCAGGACGGTCAAGCTCTATCTGTCGCGGCACCCCGGCGTTGGAGCGCCCGAGAGGGCGGCGGCCGGCCTGACCGAACGGCACCGGGGCGAGCGCGGTCATACCGTGCGCGTGGTAGAGGATGAGCCGGCGTTGCGCGACCTGATCGTGGAGGTTCCGGGCGACCTCGGATTCGCTGCGCTCCAGGCCGCTCATGCCGGCGCGGGCCGCGACTGACCAGCCATGTCGCTGACCACGCGTATCCTGCTGCTGGTGCTGCTGGCGCTCACCCCGGCGCTGGCGATCCAGGGCTACAACGAGGTCGCCCTGCGGACGAGCCGCGACGCGGCGGTGCGCGCCGACGCCCTCGCCACAGTCCGGGGCGCCGCGGAGGATTTCGCCCAGCTGTCGGACCGGATGCGGCAGGCCCTCGACCTCATCTCCGGGGACCCGTCCGTGCGGGCGCGCGAGCCCGCCGCCTGTGAAGCGTATCTGAAGCGATCCGCCGCCCGGCTCCCGCACGTGATCCTGATCGCGCTCACGGATCCCGACGGCAGCGTGATCTGCGACAGCGCCGGTTCAGCGGCGGGGGCCTATTCGAGCGGGGCGCGGGCCTATCACCGCCGCGCCCTTGAGGCGGACGGTTTCGCGGTCGGCGGCTACGCGCAGGGCATCGTCTCGAAACGGCCGTCGATCCACTTCGCCCGGGTGGTGTCCGCGGCCGACGAGGCGGTCGCCGCGGCGACGGGCATTCGAGCGACCGGCGTCCCGGCCACAGGCGTCCTCTTGGCCGCCGTCGATCTCGACTGGCTGTCCGACCACCTGGAGCAGACGCTGCACCAGGCGGAGACGGCCATCACGGTGACGGATAACGACGGCCTCATCATCGCGCAGCGCCCGAACGGGGCGGACTGGATCGGCAAACGGATTCCGCCGGAACGCGCCGCGATGCTGACGGCCGGGGACGGCGACGTGCGCATCGCCGAGGGCCTCGACGGCCGCACCCGGATCATCGCCACCGCTAGGCCGGGGGGACCGCTCGCGGGGGTGCGCCTGATGGTCGGACGCGACAGCGCGGCGGCCTTCGCGGATATCGACGCCGCCACGCGCCGCGGGCTGGTGCTGATCGCCCTGGGCGCGGTGCTGGCGCTGGCGGCGGCGCTCCTGGCCGGACGGATGTTCATCCGCCGCCCGATCGATCGCCTGCTCCGGATCGCGGCCGCCTGGCAGGCCGGCGACCTCACCGCCCGCACGGGCCTGCGCGGCACCACGGAGTTCGGCCGACTCGGCGGCAAGCTCGACGCCATGGCCGGCACGCTTCAGCGCAACGCCGACGAGCTGCACGCCGAGATCCGCCGCGGGCGCGCCCTCCAGGAGCAGCAGGTGACGATGCTGCACGAGTTGAACCATCGGGTGAAGAACACGCTGGCCACCGTGCAGGCGCTGGCCCGCCAGTCCCGCGGGTCCGAGGGCGTCCTGGAGGCGCGGATCCTGGCTTTGTCCAAGACCCACGACCTCCTGACCCGCGAGGATTGGAGCGGCGCCTCCTTGCGCGAGGTGCTGGAGAGCGAGCTGAGCCCCTATCGCACGGGCGGCGACCAGATCGGCCTCGACGGTCCCGACGTCTCGCTGTCCCCCCGGCACGTGCTGGCTCTGGGCATGACGATCCACGAGCTGACCACGAACGCGGCCAAGTACGGCGCGCTTTCGGTCTCCGGGGGACGCGTCCGGGTGTCGTGGTCCCTCGCCACGATGGAAGGCGGGACGCTGCGCCTGCGCCTTACCTGGCAGGAGAGCGGCGGCCCGCCGGTGCAGCCGCCGGCCCGGGCCGGCTTCGGGACCCGCCTGATCTCGGGTGGGGTGCGGCGCGAACTCGACGGCCTCGTCGACCTCGCCTTCGAGGCCGAGGGCCTGCGCTGCCACCTCGACGTGCCGCTCGATCCGGGCCTCAGCGCGATCCTGGCGCCGACGCAGTAAATCGCAAAGCCCTGGGTTTCCAAAGGGCTTGGAGCCCAGCCCTTTCAAGGTATTTGGCCACGTGCGCGTCGTGGGATCAGCGCTCTTGAGCAGATCACGCGCGTCCCTTTCCCGGACAGGTGAAGCGAAGCGGAACCTGATCCGGGACCCAGCACACGAAGCGTCGCGCCAGCGGCACAGTTCGATCGGACGGACGCTGCGCGCCGTCGTGTGCTGGGTCCCGGGTCGCATTCCGCTGGCGCTGCATGCGCCCGGGAAAAGGGCCGTGCAGACCGGCCCGACGCCATGTCCTGGCTCTCAACCCAACACCTTGAAAGGGCTGGGTCGAAGACCTTTTGAAACCCCGATCGTTCATCCGTATGCGATCGGGCGCGTGACGCTAGGCACGGCTCCGCACCACCTCGCGGGCATCCTGCTTCACCTGCCGCCAGGTCCGCCACGGCTCCAGGTTCGAGAGTGCCATCCGGCGCAGGCCGAGCCAGCCGAGCACCAGCGCCACGGCCAGGAACGGCGCCGCGACGATCAGCGCCGCCGGCGCCTCGGAGCCGAACGGCACGGCGAGCAGCTTTACCACCGCGTCGAGCCCGAGGAAGAACGTGACGATCAGCAGCACGGGGATCGTGCCCACGATCGCGATCAGCGAGACGATGGCCCGGACGTTGCCGTCGATCTCGGTCCGCGCCAGCGTCAGCAGCGCCTCCATATGCGCCGCGCTCTCGCGCAGGGCCGCGACCAGCAGGGCCAGGGTGTTGTCGGCGCGTTGACGCATGGTCGGGGTTCGTCCTCTTGGTCCGCCAGGGCCGGGGCCAACGGGGCGGCCCGCGGAAGCGTTCCGGCCCGGAGTCTTGCAGCCGGGTATCACAACAACAGCAGCACGGCGCCGAGGATGAGCAGCGTCGCGAGCCCCGCCAGGGCGACGGCCCGGGTGACGTCTCGGCTTCCGTCCGGATCCCGCTCGGGCGGGGTGGCGGGCCGGATCGGCGCGGGCTCCGCCGGCACAGCCGGGGCTCCCGTCCCGCCCGCGGGCAGGACGGGCGGCGGCGTCCCGGAGGGCTGCTCCGGGAGCATCAGCGAGCCGGAGATCGGCCGGTCCACGGGCGGCCCGAACGCCTCCGGCTCGACGCTGACCCCCGCGGCGTCGAGCTCCAGCATCACCAGCACCAAGGCGTCGACATCCATGCGGTCGACCGGCAGCGCGGCCTGCAGGTCCTGCGCCGTGAGTTCACCGCGCGCCCGGCCGAGGGCGATCAGCCGATCCAGCGTCCCGCGATCGATCGTCTGCGCCATCCGCGCGCCCCGCCCCTACCAACCTGATTCGGCAAGCTGCGCATCCCGCGCCGCGCCGAGAAGCTGCTCATGCCGCAGGATTACAATGAGGCAGGCGGCTACCAGTGCCGCGCCTTGAACGTGGCCGTCGCCGCGCGCGTGGCGGCGCCGGCCCGGGATCGGGTGCCTCAGGAGGCCCCCGCGCGGGTATCCGGCTCGGTCGAGCGCCTGGCCTGACGGACGACCTCTTCCGGCGTCGGCGGGTTGGCTGGGTGGTAGGAGAGGCAGAGCGGCGTGCGCAGCTTGGCCGGCCGTCCCGAGCCCTCGGTGGCGAAATAAAATTCCCCCGCCCCCAGTTTGCCGATATCGGCAGCGGTGCCCCCGTTCGCCGCGAGGATCTCCTGGGCGGCCGCGATGGTCGCGGGTGCGCTCTGCCGGCCGAAGAACTGCGTGGTGCAATTGGAGACGACCTGGTTGTGGATGCCGCGCGGCACCTGCGTCGCCACGATCATCCCGAGCCCATACTTGCGACCCTGCGCCACGAGCTTGATGCCGCTGCCGAGGCTCGGCGACGCCTTCTGGGCGGGCAGGAAGGTCTGCGCCTCGTCGACCACGTAGAGCATGCCGCGCGGGGACGGGTTCTTCTTGATCCAGCCGAACAGCGTCATCTGGAGCCGGTTCACGAAATCCTCCCGGGCCGCGTCCGATGCGAGGCCCGACAGGTTGATGACCGAGATGCGCGTACGCGCGGGGTCGCGCCCGAAGAACAGCTGCCGCGGGTCGAGCACGGTACCGTCCACCTTCAGAAGCGGGTTCGTCGCAATCGCGGCATGAAGCTGGTCCGCCATGCCGAGCCCGAGCTTGGCGGCGTTGCCGATCGGGCTGATCCCGTCGGGCAGGTCCGCGAGCAGGGCGATGAAGTCGTTGAGCTTGCCCCCGCCCCGGTCCGCGAAATGATGGAGCGCGCCGGCCAGCACGCCGCGCAGGAGATTGGTCTTGGCGCCGGCCAGCGGCCCCAGGGTCTCGGCCGCCATCTCGATCGCCTGCTGGCGCTCGTCCCGATCCGCGCTGAGTTCCGCGAAGTCGGGCAGGACCGAGAGAAACAGCGGGTTGCCGGCATGCACGCCCGGCGTCCAGACCACGACCTCGACCCGCTCGGCGTAGAGCGCCGCCTTGCGGTCGTCCTCCGGGGAAAACCCCTTCGGTCGCGCCGGCCACGCGTCGCCGAGCCGCGAGAGATCGTTGTTGGGATCGATCACGATGGCCGGAATCCCCGCCAGGGCGGCCTCCTCCACGAGGCGGCGCAGGAGCACGGTCTTGCCGGAGCCCGAGCCCGCGATGATCGCGGTGTGGCGGGGCAGCAGGCGCAGCGGCAGGCTCACCTCGGGGGCGTCGGGCGTCATCCGGTGCCCGACCGGGATCGCGTCCGGCGCAGCCGACCCGGAGGCGGTCCACTCGGCCCGGATCGCGCGGCCCGGCCCATCGGCATCCGCCCGCGCCGAAGCGGGTTTGCCGGCAGCGTCGGACCCCTCGGGGACTACCTTTTTTTGGGCGGTCGGGAGAGCGATGTCCTCTCCGTCGCTCCGCAGGGCCGGGATCGTCCCGCCGGATGCGGGGGCTTCTGCGCGGGCCGCCGCGTGGGCGAGGCCCGCGTCCCGGAAGAAGGCCGTCTTCACCAGCGGCTGCTCGGCGCGGATCCAGCGCTCGAACCGGTCGGAGATGCCCTCCGCCTGCGCCCAGGCGTGCAGGTCGCGCAGGGCGACGAAGGTCCGCAGGTCCTCGTCCGAGGGATCGATCGACCGTCCGCCGGCCGCCGTGAACGCCGCGACGAGCTGCTTCGTCTTGGACCCGCCTGGCATGGGCCCGCGGCGGACCAGCAGCAATTCCCGGTCGGGGATCCGCGCCGAGATGCCCGAGGCCGTGAGCGCCGCCCGCAGGCGGGCCTGGAACGCGATGGCATTCTGGTGCTGGAGCGCCCGGTAGCAGACGTGCCGCTCGCGGTCGTTCTCGTCATGATGGATGAAGATCAGCCGTCCGTGGAGCGGCGGGATCCGCTGGTCGGGCTCGCCCCGGCTGGCGACGTCGAGCGTGTCGTCCGGGTCGTCCTCCAGGGTGTAGAGGTCGAAGACGTCGCGCAGCAACTGGCCGAGCCAGCGATCCTCGTCGCTGCGGATGCCCGAAATGTCGGCCGCCTTGCAGGCCTCGGCGAGGTCGAACTCGGTGGGTGACGCCACGGTTACCGGTGCATCCGGCGCCTTGCCGAGGCTGTCGCAGATCGTGACCGCACCCTCCGCGAGGCAGCGGCGGCGGACGGCGTCGCAGCGCATCAGCAGGGTGCGCGGCATCATGTTGGCCGCCGCCGCCTCCGCGATGGCGCGCGCGCTGAACGGCCAGGTCGGCGAAGGGGCCTCGAAACCGGTCTCCGCGTAGGCCGGGGCCAGCCGGCCGGCCACGAGGGCGGCGGCGGCCGCCTGCTCGTTCATGCCCAGCAGCACCGTCGGCTCCCCGAAGCGTCCCAGCATCGGCGTGAGGCTGCGCGCCGTGAGGCGCGCCCAGGATTCCTCGAGGCAGGTCACCACCGTCATGCTGCGGTCGCAGACGATGTTGACCTCGAGCAGGCCCGCGGCCAGCACCTCGGCGAGGCCGGCTTCCGCGTCGAGCCCATCCTCCGCCGCAAGCCGGCTGCTCTCGATGATCCCGTCGATCTGGTCGACCGCGATGAGCGTCGGACCGCTCAGGGCCATGATCCAGCTCATGCCCCGCACGAGCTCGACGGGGGCCGGCGGCGGCGTCTTGAAGCCCAGGGCGGCCCGCTCAACCGGGTCGGCCTCGTAGCCCTGCAGCCAGGCATGGGCGAGGCCGACCACGCCGAAATCCTGCGAGCGCAGCAGGCAGAGCGCCCGGAACACGTCGAGATGCTTGAGCGCCCGCGCCGCATCGACCCGCATCAGCGCCGTGACGAGGACATCGACGATCCGGCGGGCATCGATATTCGGGGTGTTGAACGCGGCCTCGACCTGCGTCTCGACCCCGAAGCGGCGCGCCACGCCCGCCAGCACCGCATCCGATTGCCGCCGTCCGTCCGGCATCTTCTGCAGGAGGGCGGTCACGAAGCTCAGGGCCGCGCTGCGCCAGAAATCCGTCAGCCCGAGGACGTCCAGGGGCACGAACCACGCACCGGTGCGCCAGGCCTCGCGGCGGAGCTGCCCGACCAGATGGGTCTTGCCGACGCCGGCCGGCCCGACGAAGACGCGGCCGATGGCGCGGTCGGCCGGCTTGCGGGCTTTGGCGTGGAGGTCGGCGACGAGGCCGGGGACGAGGCGCTCGTTCGGGCTGCCGATGGGCGCGGTGTCGACCCAGATGCTGTCGAGCGTGCGCACCCAATCGAAATCGACCCGGCGCAGAGCGTCGAGGGCATCGGTCATGATTGGATCCAGAGGATGTGGAAGGGTTCGCCGGCCGGGCTGAACGCCGCCTCGCGCTCGGCAGACGTGAGCGACTTGGGATCGCTGAACTGGCTCAGCCGCGCCGTCTTGTCGCCGCGCAGGATCGCCGCGAGGCCCGCATCGACGGTGGCGCGGTCGAGGTCGCCGAGCTCGGCCCTCAGGGCGCTCAAGCGCACGGCCTTGGCTCTCTCCCCGCCGGTCAGCGCGAGATACGCGGTCTCGATTCGGGCCCGGAGCTGCTTGGGCCCGGGCTTCTTCGCTCCCGTGTTCGCTCCCTTGGCCGCCGGTTTGCGCGCGGGCGGGCGCGGCACGGCCGGTGCCGGATCGTCGGGGGCGGTCCCGACGAGGTCGGCGAGGGCACGACCCGTCGCGGCGAGATCGGCCTGGATGCGCGCCAGCCAGTCCTGCAGCACACGGAAGGTCGGCGGCAGCGGCTCGTGCATATGCCCGCCCGCCCAGTTCCAGCCCTTGTCCGTGACGGTCAGGCGCAGCGAGCGCCCGTGCCGCACGGCTTCGAGGTAGCGGCCCTTGATGAGGGCTTCCCGGTCCGCCTTGTCGATGCGGGGCGTGATCGCGCTCTGCAGGGCGCTTCCGCACCGGCCGATCAGGCACCACAGAATCAGCGCCTGCTTCGGCGTTACCGACTCGCTCATCGACTCACCCCTCCTGCGAACCGCGCCGCAGGCGGACAACGGCCCGGATCTTCTCGATCGCCAGCGGAAGGTCGGCTGCGACCTGATCGTTGGTCAAGCGCAACACGAGGTAACCCGCGGTCAACAGCTCGTAGTCCCGGTGGCGATCGTTGCCGAATTTGGGCTCCGCCCGGTGCTCTGGACCGTCGAGTTCCACAACGACGCGGTGTTTCCGGCACAGGAGGTCGACGCGTGGTCGCGCGCCCCAAGCCCCGACGGGCACAGGAGCATTGCAGACGAACAAGTCCCTGAGGTCCGCATCCTGTGCGAGGGCGTCGGCGACCCGCCGCTCGATGGCGCTCGCCGGGTGCGCACCGACCGGTGCGATGAAACGCTCGGCCGCTGTGCTATCCGTTTGGGCGAGTTCATAGGCGCCGTAGAGGACACGGTCGTAGGGCGCGGTCTCCTGCGGGGCCACGGCGAGCGTCGCGACCACCGCGGCCCCGTGCTGCGTGCACCATTCCAGCGCCTCGATCGCCGGACGCGCCCGCATCGCCGATGCCGGATCGACCTCCCAGATCAGAACGACGCCGGCGGGGTCGATCGCACGCGAAAGCCGAAGGAGCTCAAGGGCTCGCCCCATCCTGCGGAAGCGCGGCACCAGGCCGAGCCTGGCGCGCTTCGACGCCGCTTTCAGCCAAGGATCGGCGGTGACCGGAGTGAGAGACGCATCGCGGCCGTGCCAATGCGGCCAGCGTCCGAGGGCCAGCTCGGCGAGATCGTCGAGGAGCCGGTCGATGAGCGCCATGGCCGAGAGCTGGACCCCGCTCGCGACCAGCAGCGCGCTGCGGTCGGTGCCCTCCGAGACGAGGGCGCCGATGGCGGTGCGATCGATGCCCAGGACGACCAGACGCGCGCCCTGCCCCAAACCGGCGATGCGCCGGATCAGGTCGTCAGCCGTGATCTGCGGCCGCGCCGCAGGGCCAAGATGGAGGGACGGTAGCAAACCGAGACCGTGCTGCCCGCTGGCCGCTGGCGCCGAGACGCCCTGCAGCTGTTTGTCGGACCTTTTCAGCACAGCCGCCGGGTTCTGGCTACAGGCCGAACACCTTCAGGTTGTCGCGCCCTCCAGGGAACACCTCCCGGTCTCACTCGGAACCCCTGCATCGTCGCGCCAAGCCAACGCTCCGTCCGGAGGAGAAGCCGCGGCGCGTTCGCGCCACAGGCCGCGTGCCGCCCTTGAGCCTCCCTCGCCCGCCCGCCTCATTTGCGCTCAGCGCTCGCGCGCACCCGCCACGATTCGAGCCTGTGCTCTTTGCCGCAGGGGGGCCCGATACCTCCCTGTCGCGCCTCAGAGAGGCACACCCAAGCCGTTGCGCTGGCGGCGCGGTTGGGTTAGGAAATCGGCGCGGCTAGCACCCGTAGCTCAGCTGGATAGAGCGTTGCCCTCCGAAGGCAAAGGTCACACGTTCGAATCGTGTCGGGTGCGCCAATCTTATTAATGACTTAGCAGGGATCAACCCTGATGCAGAGACCGCCGGTGTCACCTGAGTGTCACCGCATCGGGTTTCAGCCTAGTCGTTTCCCGTCTCTTCGCCTGCTTCTGTCCGCATCTGCGATCCTCGCCGTTGTCGCGAGTTGGCCGGCGCTGGCTCAGGTCCAGCAGGAAGCCTTCAGCTACCCAGTTGGCCTCGATCCCTACGGCGACAACTTCCTGGCTCTGCGCAGTCTGCCGAGCGGCACCCAAGGCGTCCGTCTCGCGCGACTCGGGCCCGACACCCTTTTCACCGAGCTCGGCCGCCACGGCGGCTGGGTGAACATCCAGCTGCCGTCCGGCCAGACCGGATGGGTGAGCGCTCGGTACGTCGGCTGCTGCCGCACAGCCGCGAGCGGCCGCAGTGTGCCGAGCGGATCCGCCTCGTCATCGTGCGAGGAGCTGTGGTCCGAGCGGAACGCGATCTTCAAGGCCGCGGGTTATTGCTTCCGTACCCCACAAGCCATCCGAGCGTTTGGCAATGCCGGGTGCCAGTTCGACGACGAGGCGGACGTGCCACTGTCGACGCGCCAGCGAGAGCAGGTGGCTCAGATACGATCGACGGAGCGTCAACTGGGGTGCGCGCGGTGACAGCTTGGCCCGCTGGCCAAGGCTACGTTCGGCCCCGCGCGGGATCTGAATGGGTCAATCCAAATTGACCGGCTCCCACGCAGAGCCCGACAAGGTGGCCGAGGTCGCCCGGCTCGCAACAGCGATCGCCGACCGCATCTTGGAACAGAACGCCGCCGGTACGACGATCCCGCCGGAGCAGTTCACCATGCTCGTTCGGGCAGCCCGGATGCTTCTGGACAATGGGGCACCCTGGCCGCCTTCCGTCGAAATCGTGCTGATGGAGGTCGCTAGGCGCATCGGGCAGGCCGAGGCGGCTCCTGATGTTGGCCCGGCTGCGACTGAGGGTGACGACGTCGTGGGGCACCTGACGCAAGCTCTTAATGCGATGCGACGGCCGTAGGGAAGCGAACATGCGCATGGGACGATCGAAGCGCAGGCTACCCAAGAGCCTGACGCAGCACGTGTCGGATCCGAAGATCGTGGCCTTCAGGCCTCGAACCGACCAGCGTCGTGCCAACCTTCGGACCGAAGCCGCAAAAAGGTTCTACCTCTCGATTGTCACCCTCACCGTCGTCGTGCTTGCTGGCGGGTATCTGCTGCGCCTCTGGTAGCCCCCTCGCAGCCGCCGGCGTCATCTTCATCGAGGAGAACGGCGAGGGGCCGGGCGTGCGGCTAAAGAAAGCCTGAGAGGCGAGACCATGTCCGACGCGATCGCGGATACCAGAAGCACGGGACCGAAACGCTCAAAGGGCAACGTGTTCACCACGGAGGTCGACACCGGCAAGCGGGCTCAGAAGTTCTTGGCGGTGGCGAATTTCGTGCTGCGCAAGCGGGTGCCGTGAGGGTGGATCGGCCGGATGATTCACCACCGCGGCGCGTCCTCGTTCTGGGCGGCACCGGCACGATCGGCCGCGCGACGGTGCGGGCGCTGCTGGCGCGCGGTCACGTGGTCGTCTGCCTCATCAGGCGCCGCGACCCGTTAGGGCCGGCGGACCCTACCGCCCTCCCCAAGGGCGCCACCGCGCGGGTCGCAGACCTGATGGATCCGGCCTCGCTCGCGCGCGACGGCATCTGCGGCGAGCCGTTCGACGTCCTGGTCTCGTGTCTCGCCTCGCGCACCGGCCTGCCCGATGACGCCTGGGCGATCGACTATCAGGCGCAGGTGAACGCGCTGCGCGCCGCCGAGGCGGCCGGCGTGACGCACGTGATCTTGCTCTCAGCGATCTGCGTCCAGAAGCCGATCCTCGCCTTCCAGCATGCCAAGCTGGCGTTTGAGCAGGCGCTGACGGAATCGGGCCTCGCCTACACGATCGTGCGGCCGACCGCCTTCTTCAAATCGCTCTCAGGGCAGATCCAGCGCGTGCAACGGGGCAAGCCGTTCCTGGTCTTCGGCGACGGCCTGCTCACGGCCTGCAAGCCGATCAGCGACGACGATCTGGGCCGCTACCTCGCCGATTGCATCGACGCCGAGGACCGGCGCAATCGCGTCCTCCCGATCGGCGGACCGGGCGAGGCGATCACCCCGAAGGCGCAGGGCGAGCACCTGTTCGCCCTGCTGGGGCGTGAGCCGCGTTTCCGGCATGTGCCGGTGGCGCTGCTGGACGGGATCATCGCCGTTCTGTCCACCCTCGGGCGGCTTGTCCCGGCCCTGGCCGCCAAG
This sequence comes from Methylobacterium sp. J-072, assembly GCF_022829425.1. Taxonomy (NCBI): domain Bacteria; kingdom Pseudomonadati; phylum Pseudomonadota; class Alphaproteobacteria; order Hyphomicrobiales; family Methylobacteriaceae; genus Methylobacterium; species Methylobacterium sp. J-072. The sequence goes on from NZ_JAKSYK010000195.1 coordinate 84,402, forward strand.
GCCGAGCTCGCGCGCATCGGGCGCTACTACGCCACGGAGTCGATGCTCGTCCTGGATCCGGCGACGGGCCGATACGATGCGCAGGCCACGCCGTCGACGGGGTCGGATACGCTGTTCGATTATTACGCGCGTTTGGTCCGGGGCGAGGCCGTCGCCGAGCGCGGCGACCACGCCGTGTTCTGACAGTACGGGTATCGGAAGTCTTAGATTTTGCTTGCCCGTCTCTCCGACCCTCGACCTCATCTTGAGATACCCGCGCCAGCGGGCCTCGACGGAGCGCGCAAGGCCCCCTCTCCCGTACGGGAGAGGGTTGGGGTGAGGGATCAGGTTTCTCCGGACAGGTCGCATCCCTCGCCCTGTCCCTCTCCCGCACGGCAGAGGGGACCCGCGCCTCGTCTTGGCCTGAAGGCCCGTCTATCGATCGAACGACCCACAGCCTGTCAGGACGAGGGAAGAGATTGGGATCTCCGTTAGTCGAGATCGTTTCTCAAGCCCCCGTCAGCGTGCCGCGCTCGCCCTCGGCTCCGTCATGCCCAGGTCGGCGATCCCGCCTACACGTCGTAGTGCCCGGGCCCCGCCTCGCGGATCAGGCCAGGTAGCCATCCTCTTTCGCATCGGATGAGCTGACGCCCATGTCCGCGGTGAGACCATCTGCGCTCCGGATCCGAATGGCCGTCGCGCGCGTCCCGGCTCGATGAAGTCCCGTCTGGTAGTAGCCCTGCGCTGTGTGGCGCCGCTCATTGATGTCGTTCGGGACGTTCCGACCGCCGCCCTCGCCTTCGTCGCCGCTGCCGGTGGGGCGCAGTTGGTCGAGCCGCTGCCCAAATGGCCGTAACCAGGACTGACGCGGCAGCGGCCTATCGTTACACTGACCGGCGATGCACAAGCTGGCGCCTAACAGTCTGTACCGCCTCCGCAACCTCGCGACGACAGGACCTCGCTTCTATCAGATCAGCGTCTACATGCGGCGCCTGGAGACCCTCGGACTGGTCCTGGCCACCGGTCGAGCGATCCCGGCGGAAGACAGCGTCGAGTACGAGATCACACCAGCAGGTCACCAGGAGCTGATCGAACGCTATGGAGCGTCATGGTCGGAGCCTGCCGGAGATGACGGCTAATCCGCCCGTCGCATCCTTGGTCTCAATCGGTATGTGGACACGCCAATTTGTGCGGATGCCTGACGCGGCCGGTCGCCAGTAGGCTTACTCGGTCAGCACCGGAGGCCCCCATGCGGGACAGCGAAGCCTTTGCGCAAGAGATCGCCGCACTCCTGATCGCCGATCTCAAAACATCGGGCGCGCGCACCCCATCTGAGATGGAAGAGGCCTGTCGCACCTCGCTTCACAGCCTGCTGGGCGACCGTAAGGTGCCGGAGCCGATCGCCGTCCTCATGCCGTTTGGCATGGATCGCTGGCCCCAGGTCGTCGTAAGGCCTTGCAATCTTCCGGGCGAATAGAAGCCTTAAAGAACAGGGTTACTCGGCTGAATATTATGGTTTAAGTGCAATAAACGTAAAAAATTGACAACGGTGTAACAACTGCATTTGCTGCACCTAAAATCATCAGGCCAGTGACGATATTACCTTGTAGTTTTGGCTTATGTTCAAGGAAATATTGAACAGGAAAAGCCAGTATTGTAATCGGAAGCATAAAAATAACGCCGATTGTCCATACTATTAAGCATGGAACAAAAACAAACAAACTTGTCAGACCATCAGTTTGATTTCTGTCGTCGTATTTTCGTACCGTATAGGCGTGCGCCATCGGACTCGCCACTCGTGCTAAAACCGGAATTGCAACCAGCGGTAGTATAATAGCGAATCGCGCGATCTCAACGCGAACCCGGGGCCTCCTTCTGCTGCGGATTACGCAGAAGCTGATTGTGCAAGCGTATCCGGCAGGCCTGCTGTTAGGTAGTCCGGGACAGGGTCCGGCCAAGAAAAAGCCCGCGCGGCGGACCGGGCGGGCTGAGGATTGCTGATCCAGGACCAACGACCACAGCGAATGTGGTATATCATGGTTAAAAAAATCTAAATGCCAAACATCTCTGGGTTTGTACCTGATCCCAGGCGACCGCCATCTGCTATTTGCCTGAACCTTAATCAGCCATCCGTTCAGTGCCATGCCCTTGAACGGATTGCCGAAGCAGGGCTACTCCGCTTTCACCAGCTGCCCCCCGTGGTTCTGCACGCTGTCGTGGAAAGTGCGGCGCACCCCGTCAGGAGCGCGCCGCAAGTTGGCTCGTGGTCTCATCGACGAGCCGACGCCCATGGCAAAGCCCAGGCCACGAAAAAGCCCCGCTCGGCGGCTGCCGGCGGGGCTGAAGGTGGGGCTTGGGAGGAGAGCCGAAACTACACCCTCAATGGTCCGCTGCCTTAACGTGAGGCAGAATTCGTCTCGGTAGCCGCGCCAGCGTGCGGGCGGTTCCTGGTGCTTCATCCCGCTTTCGCCATGCGCCGCCCGTGGCTCTACACGATGTCGCGGAAGAGCTCGGCGAGCATGGAATTGAAATTCGGTTTATTAACTCATCGTTAACTATTTATCTGAAGTTAATATATCGTCGCGACATCGCGATGTCAGTTGAGTGCCAATTGCATTCACGCCGCTCCTTTCCTGAGTAATGCCCAGCATTGGCTGCGGTGCAGGAAACTGCTGAGGAGCACCGTAGGAGGGGGAAATGGGGGCGATTGTCTTAGGCGGGTCATCGGTTGGGTTTCAGCCAAAGGACCGACGTGGCTCTGCGCTCCAGATCCTGCTTGTTCTCGGCTGGGGTGGCCTATTCGCCTACTGCGCAGCCTATCTCTACGAGGACCTGCCGTTCCAAACTTCGACGATCCAGGCCATCGGCGAACCGCTTATCGATCAAATGGCGGACCTCTCTCGGCCTATTATCTTGGTTGCCGCACCCGAGCCTGTCACGCCTGCCGCGGCCCCGTCTAGCGTGCCGCCGTCCGCACCGTCGGCCATCGTAGCGCAACCCACAGTGCCTCCAGCCACGCCCCGGCCAGCTTCAGCCAGCCTGGACTACGTTGGGACCTGGGGGCCTACTACGGACGCCTGCAGCGCTCCCTCGCGGCGCAAGGGATTCGTCCCAGCGACGATCACGCCCGAGCGTGCTCAGGCTGCCGACACCATCTGCAGCTTCCGCGGTGCCCATCGAGCCGGCAATGCCTGGTCGATGGCAGCTGATTGTGGTGACCGCGATCACCGTTGGTCCTCCCAGGTCCGCCTAGCCGTCAATGGTGACCGCTTGACCTGGACGAGTGCCATGGGCACCTCGACCTACGTTCGTTGCGGCCGCCGAGCTGGGTGAGGCGTGCTGCACCTGCATTGCGACACCTGATCCTTGCTGCGAAAGGACGCGCCGGCCGCGCGTGAACGGGGGAACACGGCGACCGGCGCGCTCGCCGGCGGGAGCCTGGCTAGGCTCAACCGCTGCGATAGGTGGGCATATGGGGATCGCTGGGAGATACGCGGATCACCGGGGGGGGGCTTCAGGCCTCGGCGGTTTCCTTGACCTTCCGCGGCCGGCCGGCACGCTTGGGCTTCTCGGAGACGGTCGCGGTCGGCTCGGTGGCCTTCGGAGCCGCTTTCTTGCGCTGGTTGCCGAGGCCGAGGCTCTTGGCCAGTGCCGAGCGCTGCTCGGAGTAGCTGGCGGCCGTAGAGGGGTAGTCCCGCGGCAGCCCGTAGCGCTCGCGGTATTGCTCGATGGTCGTGCCGGCGCCGCTGAGATGCCGCTTCAGGGTCTTGTACGGCTTGCCGTCGACGAAGCTGATCAGAGCGTCGGGCGTGATCGACTTCCGGATCTGTGACGGGGTCAGCTTCTCGACCGCCGGGGCTTCAGTCGCGCGCGCCTGGCCGAGCCCTGTCAGCGCAGCGTGCGTGTTGGCGATCAGGGTCGCGATCTCGTTCGGCTGCAGGTGGTTGTTCGAGACGTAGGCAGAGACGAGGCCCGACGTCAGTTCGATGTAGTCGGTCGCGCCGCGCTCGAGCGTTTCCAGATTTTCGTCCACGATGTGCACCTATGCTTGGAGAAGTCGCACAATGTGCTGGCGAATGTCAGAAAGCAATGCGATAATGATACGAGATAATTGTTTGTGTAAATTTTTGCGCAGAAATCGGCGCGCAGCTCCGACTTCGAAGCCTTTGCCCAAGTCATCAACAAGGACGTCATCTCGACCTTGAGGCAAGACCGCAAGAGACATGGTTCCATAACGAGTGCATCTTCTGTCCATAGTCCGGCGGCTCGCGAAATGGCGGAGTGGCTGGCCCCGCATGTGGCGATGCTTTGGCCGCTCGCAGAAGAATGGTTCTGGCCTGCCCCCTGAAAAGTGGTCCTCCCTGAGGGTATGGCTTCGAGCCATGTGGAGGATGTTGTCATGGGACGGAAGAGGCATACGGCTGAAGAGATTGTTGCCAAGCTGCGCCAAGTGGATGTTCTGGTCTCACAAGGTCGCAAGGTCGCCGAAGCAATCCGGTCCATCGAGGTGATGGAAGTCACGTATTACCGCTGGCGTTCCGAGTACAGCGGCCTGAAGGGTGATCAGGTCAAGCGGCTGAAGTCTCTGGAGACTGAGAACCAGCGCCTTCGTCGAGCGATCTCCGATTTGACCCTGGAGAAGCTGATCCTGAAGGAGGCGGCTTCGGGAAACTTCTGAGCCCGGCTCGCCGCCGGGCTTGTGTCGAACACGTCGTTGCCGAGCACGGTGTGTCCGAACGCTTCGCTTGCCGTGTCCTGGGTCAGCATCCCTCATCCTGAGCCTGTCGAAGGATCGACGCAGCGCAAGGTCGCCGTCCTGGTCGAGGATGAGGCCGCTTTGACGGGCGCCATCATCGCCTTGGCGCTGCAGTACGGACGCTATGGCTACCGTCGGATCACCGCGCTGCTCCAGCGCGACGGCTGGATGGTGAACGTGAAGCGTGTCGATCCTTCGACAGGCTCAGGATGAGGGGATCTGGCGACGGGAGGGGCTCAAGGTCCCAGCCCACCAGCCCAAGCGAGCGCGCCTTTGGCTCAACGACGGCTCCTGCCTCCGCTTGCGGCCGGAGCGTCCTGACCACGTCTGGTCGTACGACTTCGTCGAGCACCGTACGCACAACGGGCGCAAGTACCGGATGCTGAACGTCATCGATGCGTTCACGCGCGAGGGCGGTGCCAACCATTGCTGGAGAGGAGTATGACGAAACGCCTCCGTCTCCTCCCGGACCGATCCGAGATCACCGACGACACGCCGCTGCACCTAGAACGTGTTATGAACTCGTCATCAGTTGTCCGGCCTGTTTGAGCATGAGGCAGACGAAGGCGACCCTGTGAAGTCCTGCCAGCGTGCTGGTATAACGCTCGTAATCCTCGACCAGGCGCCGACAGCGCGTGGCCCAGGCGAAGGATCGCTCCACCACCCAGCGGCGCGGCAGCAGCACGAACCCCCGCTTGGCCTCGGGGGCCTTGACCACCGCCAACGCGATCCCGTGCGGCCGAGCGGCCTCAGCCGCCCGCGCGCCGGTGTAGCCCTGATCGACGAAGCCGGTCTCGACGCTTCCGTCCGTCTCTGCTTGCACGGCGCCAGTCAGGCGATCGACCTCGCCGCGGTCGTCGGCATCGGCCGGCGTGACATGCAGTGCCACCACGTGGCCTGGCGTATCGACCGCCAGATGAACCTTCGAACCTCGCTTGCGCTTGGCCCCGTCGTAGCCCGACCGGTCGCCGCTCTCGGGCAAGGATCGCAGCGTCCGGCTGTCCAGGATCACCGCTGACGGCTTCGGCTCTCGGCCCGCCGCCATCCGCAGCACCGCCCGCAGATCGCCGGCCACATCGGTAAAGCACGCCGCTGCCAGCCAGCGCTGCGTCTGCTGGTACACCGCCGCCCACGGCGGCAGGTCGTGCGGCATGAACCGCCACGGCGCCCCCGTCTTCACGATGAACCGCAGGCCGTTGAACACTTCCCGCAGGTCGTGATCGCGCTGGCCCGAACTCTCCCGCAGCAGCGCCAGATACGGCGCAACCAGCGCCCATTCCTCATCGGACACGTCGGACGGATAGGCAGTGCGATCCAGGCTCATGCCCCATAGCGCGCCACCCCCGCGTATAGTTCATAACAGGCTCTAGAGACCGCGGCCCGACTTGCTTTCCCCGATGGCGTCGTGACGGGTTTGGCCTTGCGGAGCGCCGCCGCCCGCGGCGACCTCGATTATGAGCGTCTCGGCAGTCGAATCGTCACGACCCTTAGATTCATCAGTGAGTGGCGTGCACGGAACCGACACCCGGCGAAACCTTCGGTCGAACGGCAGGCGCCCTCACACCTTACCGATGAGTACCGTGCGGCCTCCTCCATAGCAGCCTCCTATCGCGCAGCCGTGGATCTTCGCGCCAAGCCAAAAGGAGGCACGCCCAGCGACGCGCATCAGGCTGCATCGGCATCCCTAGAAGCTAAGCTCCGCGCACTGTCAAAGCCGAAGTTCGACAAATACGGGAAATGCAAAGGCGGCCGACCCCGCCGCCCGCAGGGTTAGACGATGCCTCGTCGGCCGGCCCAGGTGACCCAGGCCGACATCGCACGGGCGATCCGGGCCATGCACGTCGCCGGCTACGCGGACGTGCGTGTTGTTTTCCGGGAAGGCTCGATCATCGTCGAAGCAGCCCCAGAGGAAGCGGCAGTAAGTGCCGGCCGGCCCAAGAAACAGGAACAGGTCATCCTCTTGTGACCTCGGCCCGCTACGAACGCACAAGGTTTGCGCTGGAAGGGGCATGACGAGGCGGCCGAGCACGAGGACGCCCTCACGCGATAGCCACGCTGATTAAGCAGGGCTGGAAGCCTTGAGTGCTCATTGACATCAACCTGCAGTAGTACGCAGGGAATACCTATGTTGAAAAAGCTCCCTCAAGGCGCGGCCACCTTTCGCGGTCGCGGATTGGCGTTCGTCCACGGCTCCCACATCGTGGTGAAGGTCTGCCCGGAGTGTTCGCAATGGAATGCGCCCAGGGCGGCCGACACGGGCGTATGCGGGTGGTGCGCCTACGTCCCCTTCTGTGAAGACGTGGAGCCTGTCGTTGAAATCGAAACTGCGGCTTAGAACCTGACGACCATCATGGCGGCCAGGGCTGCGACTGCTCCCTTCAGCGACGTGAGGCGTGGTGGCGTTGCATCCGCTTCCTCCCGTTTCGCCGATACTGCCGCGCTCGCTCTCAGGCTGACTATTGGTGCGGTCGCGCCACCTGCGGGAATGATTGCCGACCGCAGAGATCGTGGGTCCAGGCGCGCCGCCCGAGCGTACGCTCATGACGGTTGGTGCCGATGCGTGGTGTCGAGCGGATCGTCTGCCAGATCGCTGCGTTTCGTGACATGACCGCTCAACCCCTACCCCCGCCGGACCCCGCCCGCCTTGCGCTCACGGAGTCCGCCCTCGCCGCAGCGGATCTGCTCTGGCGCGCCGAGATGCGTCGAAACTACGGGCCGGATGGAGTGCTGATCTACGCCTTCTCGCCCGAAGGACAGGGCGGCCTCGGTACGCCACTTCGACGGACATACGAGGCCCGGCGCGTTGCCGTCGCGTTGTGGCGTCACGAACGGCAGCGGCCAACGCGGTGACCTGATCCAGCCGTCAGTTCACCGAAGCGATAATTGGTAACAAGGCGAGAGGACTTAATGACCGAGACCGACAAGTTACAGCGCGAAAGCATCGTGCCGCCGACGGTGCCGATCCGGAACGTCAACGTGCCTGACCCGACGACGGGCAGAGAGCTTGAAAGCAAGGATCCGGTGAAGGACGCCGAGAGCAAACCCGACGATCCGGACAAGGCGGCCAAGGACGGCCTCGCTTAGCGCGCCTTCTGCCGGCTTGGCATCTCTCCGGCTGCGATCAATGCGCTCGTGATCGCCACCATCCGCCGACCTTGATGGCGGGCTGCATCGAGATCTTCCGTCCGGGGTGGCCGGTTCTCTGAACCCACGATGGCGGACGCGCCATAAGGCGAGCCCGCCTCCAGCATGGCACTGTCGGTGTAGCCGGTCGGCAGGATCACCATGCCCAGATGCGCCATCGGGGCGTATAGCGAGAGCGTGACGACCTCGGATCCGCCGTGTGGCCAGGAGGCCGCCGCGAAGGCACCTCCGACCTTGCCGGCGAGCAAGCCGCGTTTCCACTGCGGACCGAGGAGGTCCAGGTAGTTCTTCAGTTCGGTCGCCATAGCTCCGAAATAGCAAGGTGTGCCGAACAGGATCGCGTCGGCCCACTCGGCATCCTCATGCGTGGGAGCCTCGTAGAGGGCATTCTGCCGCGCAGCGCTCTCGGTCCATCCGTCGACTTTCGCCATCACCGCTGCATCGACGACTTCGCGCGGCCTCCGCAGGCGTATCTCGGCCCCTGACTCTCGCGCGGCTTGCGCTGCAGCAGTTGCGAGGGCTTCCACGCTGCCGCTGCGCGAGTAGTAGACGATCAGCAAACGCGTTGGGTCGGAAACGGGATCAGCCACAGCACGCTCCTATGGATTGGTGCGGCGGACTGCCGATTGCAGAGAGGACGAAACGCCAGTCGCCCCTACAGGGGGGCTGGAGAGCGATGAAGCATCTGCCGCATAGCCGATCGTTCTGTGCGAACTCGCCATCTGGCCGGCCATCAGCACGGTCAGCGCTGCCAGCATCAGCCCGGTGCCGCCGATCACCCCGCAGAACATCGGCATGCCGGGGCCACCGTGCTGACCGTTTTGACTGGAATGCCGTTCTGCCACCTAGAGACCTCGCTGATCCACACTTGCGGATCCGAGTCGGCAACAGGCGCTCCAGCCAATAGGTCCGCCCCTGTGGCGCCATGGCTCGCAGGTCGACCCGGGAGCGAGAAACCGGCCCTACGACCCAAGAGCCGCCGGGCAATCGACCGCCCTGGCCGCCTGGGCTGCACCAAGCGGGTGACACCCAGGCTGCGCCGAGGTCGAGGGATCCCGAAGCGGCCTACTCGATCACCTCGACGATGCGGCGCGTCCGCGGTTCGACGAGCACGGGGTGGTCGTTGACGATGGTGTAGTTGTAGTTCGGCAATGCGAATTCGGACGGTACGTCGTAGTAGATGACTCCGTCCTCCGGCAGCACCGTTCCGACCCGCACCGGTCCCGCGTAGGCGAACGATGGACGTCGCTCGCCGATCACGTAGATGCGGAAGCGCTCGCGCCGGTCGATGCCGAGCATGCTGTTGGCCGTACCGACGGCCGCGCCGATCGCCCCTCCGACCACTGCGCCGAGCGGTCCTGCGATGGCTTCACCACGCTCGCGACCATCCTGTGCGCCGCGCGCCAAGCCCTGTGCATGAGCCGCTGCCACGGCGCCGAGCATCAGCACGACCGGCAGAGAGATCCGAAGTCGCATAATGTCCTCATCAGGCGGCATGAAGGGTATCGAAGGTTAGCGGCACCATGGCGCGGCCCCGCACCATCGGATCGGAGCCCGATCAATGGACCCTGTCGTCACCGGATCCGTGGTGGCCGGACGCGCAAGTGCCCCCGCGGATGGCCGGTTGGCCTTCGCCAGCATCACGGCCGAGAAGCAACAGAGTGCGAGGGCAGCGACCCAGAGGACGCCTCTCACAGTTCGGGTCGTTCGCTTGGACATATCCCAGACGCTGACGGCCGTCGGTTAGCGAACTCTTGCACGGCGCGAAATGCGTCTGGTGGTGGCCAGCCCCTCCGGCGCGAACCGCCCTCGGCCATAGCCTTCCGATGCGGCATCTTGCGCCGAGGTGGGCCGCGGGGCGCATCGGGCCTTATCTCCGGGTGGCATCGGGTGCCCACCCGCCCCCCGGGCGGGGAGGCGGCGCAAGTCCGATGCTTCGCGCGACACGAAGGCATACCCACCATGGCTCAGGATCTGCCGGAGCTGCCCGCAGAGGCGTTCGCCAAGCAGGATCGCAGTCCCGATCCGCTCTTCTACGCGCAGCCGCGCCTCGTCACCCATATCGATGCTGCTGCCATCGCCGCCGTGACCGACCTCTACAGGGCAGTCGTACCCTCGGGCGGTGTGGTTCTCGACCTGATGTCGAGCTGGATCAGCCACCTGCCGGAAGTGGCCGTCTACGAGAGCGTCATCGGCCATGGCCTGAACGCAACGGAGCTCACCGCCAATCCGCGCCTGGCGCGGCATTTCGTGCAGGATCTCAACGCGCAGCCGCACCTGCCGCTCGACACGGCCAGCGTGGACGCGGCTCTGATCTGCGTCTCGGTGCAGTATCTGCAGCGCCCCGTGGAAGTTCTGTCCGAGCTCGCGCGCGTCCTGCGCCCCGGCGCACCGGTGGTCATCAGTTTCTCAAACCGCTGCTTCCCGACCAAGGCGGTCGCGATCTGGGGTGCCCTCGATGGGACCGGACATGCGGAACTGGTTCGCCTGTACCTGCAGCGCGCAGGATTCGCGCGCGTCGAGACGCATGTCCTGAAGCCCGAAGGGGGCTCCAGCGATCCGTTGACCGCGGTGGTGGGCTGGACCGCACCAGCCTAGCCGCCGCGCCGCTCGTTCGCGCGAGACGGATCGAGGACCGTCCCGAACGGAGGATGGCTGGTTCATCGCGACGCTCGGGCGGCAAGGAGCAGGCCCGGCGCCCCGCCCTCGAGGCGATGCCGGCCGCGCCCGATGAGGATGCTTGAAACTCGGCACTTGGCCCACCGCTTGCTTGATGCGAGCGATTCCTCCCGAACCACCTTCAGCCCCGCCGGCAGCTGCTTCGCGGGGTTTTTTCGTGCTGAATCCCGGCCCGGGACGGCCGGCCCAGACGACCAGCACGCCCCGGTAACCGCCCCACGCCATCCTGCATCCCGAGCCACGTTGCGTATCGGCTCAACCGCCAGTGAGATCGGACGCCCCCCGCCCCATGAGCAGATCGGGCGGGGCCCAGCGGCCGATGCCTTAGGTGCTCCTGATCATGATGGAAGATCCAGGCCAGACGCTGTCGGACGAGGAGCTGGATCGGCTGGCGCGCAAATTGTTCGCCGAGGTTCGGGCTGAAAGCCCAGAGGCGAAAGCGGGAAGAGCTTTGGAGTCCGCTGGTGAGGCGGCTGGAGAGGTCATCCCCATCCTACCTGATTGGCTGTTGGACGGCGGCGACGATAAGGCCGGGGGTGACAGCGAAGGCTGAGCCGGCGTCATCCGATCGCCTGCGGGTGCCGCAATGGAGTGCCCGAGAAATCAGCCGGCGTCAGTGGACAACCGGGATGGCTGTGGCGGTGCTGCAGCTTGTAGGTTCCACCAGCAGTGACGTTGCCGGCGATGATCGCCCGCCCATGGCAAGCTGGGCAGCGCTTCGGCACCATCCTGTAGATGGTGCGGGCCTTTAGGAGGCTGACAGCGCTCCACACACCGTCAAGCTCCACCTCGCACGTCGGTTGGCCGCTCGGCGGCATGTGGCGCGATATCGTCAGATCTGGATCTCTTCGGCATGCAGGCCACCAGCCCGCAGGTGATCCGGGATATCGGCATGATCGTAGTACCCGGCTTCGTGAGCCATGGCGTCAAGGGCTGCGATCGGGTCGGCGGCCGAGCCGGTCCAGAGGATCGTGCCTGTCGCCACCTGACGGATCTGAAACACCCTCATCGCCACCTCTCCCGCATATGTTGAGCGATCAAGCGTAGCGGCGTCTTCGACGTTCTTAGGCTACCTCAATCGGTCAGCATGCCGTATGGGCGGGCCTTGCTCGTTTCTGAGCTACCACAGCGTCCACCAGCGGCCGACGCCTACCAGCACAAGGAACATCAGTGCGGCCCCAATCGTGATCGTGCCGATGGGGTTATACCGAACCGAGACTCGTTGGCGTTGAAATCAGGGCCATGGGATCTTCGATCGGGTCCTGGTAGCGGCTTCACCGGCCGCAAACCCATGCTTGTAGCCGGCCTTATAGATGCCACACAGAATCGCGGCGATGCATGCCCCGATCACGAGTTGGTCGAGAAGCGACAGGGAGTTGAACCAGGCCCACAACACCATGCCGCTATCCCTCGGACCCTGTATCGACGCGACGAATGAACCGGAGCATCATCCGGTGGCAGTCCTTGACCCATTCCAGGGCCAGGGTACGACCCCAGAGGGCGATGAACACTACCCCGCGTGACCTTGCACGCGATCTGCGCGCGTGCTTGCCGGGCGGCCATATCATCACGGCTCGCCCGGCCTTGACCAAAACGGCTCACTCCACCCGAGCAATCAGCCAACTCCAGTCATTCCGTGGAGCCGGACTGTTGCTTGGTGCTGCTCATCGCCCCCGCGATCTGCATCGCCACCCGGTCCGCCGCCGCGAGCAGCACCACGTCGAGATGGTGGATGTCCCATGAGGTGACCCCGTGCCCGGCGTGGCCCAGCATCGCGCCGATCGTAGAGTCGCTGTCGCCGAGGTCGCCGGCCGTCGAGGCGAAGGCGTACCGCAGGGTATGCGCCGTGACGCCCTCCAGCTTAGCGCGGCCCACGATGCGCTCAAGGGCATCATCCAGGCTGGCGAACGGCCCCTGCCCTCCCCGCGCCGTCGGTAGGACGTAGGTCGAGCCGGGGGCCCGCTCGATGCCGTCCAGGATCAGCAGCACGGCCTTGCTGATCGTCCGGACCGAGGCGCCCTCCTTGGAGTCCTCGAGCCGCAGGCACGGCTCGGCCCAATCGATCTCTGACCAGCACAGCTTCGTGATCTCGCCCAGCCGGCAACCGGTGAGCGCCAGCAGGCGGACACCGGCCACGGCCTGCCAGCGCTCCGAAGCGCCCTCTTCCGCCTCGGCGAGCGCCTTGCCGAACGCGGCGTACTCGGCCGGCGTCAGGCGCCGCTTGCGCTTCTTGTCCGCCGGTCGCTTCACGCCGGTGGCCGGGTTCGAGGTGATGACACGCTCGCTGACCGCGTAGCTCAGGATCCCGCCCAGGAGCCCAACGGTGCGCGCCGCGGTGCCCGGGCCACCCTCGACAACCGCCTTGCCCCGGAAGCCCGTCTTGACCACGCCAGCAGTCTTGCCGGCCTGCACGTCGCGGACGAAGCGCTGGACGTCCGGCGCAGTCACATCGGCGACCAGACGCCGGCCCAGGAGCGGCTTGATGTGCCGCTCGATCCGGCCGCGATCGACGTAGAGGGTCGAGGCCTTCTTGGCCTGGCCGCCCTTCCCGATGATCAGGCCCTTGTCGGCTGCCATGAGGTAGGCATCGCACTGCTCCGCGATCGTCATCGAGCCACGGCGGGTGGCACGCTCCTCCGCCGGATCCTCGCCCCGGATCGCGTCTCCCAGCGTCACGATCGCGAGCTTGCGGGCCTCTTCGACGGTAAGCTTGCCATGGGTGCCGAGGGACATGCGCCGGCGCGTGCCGCCCTTGGTCCGATAGTCGGCGTAGTAGACCCGCTTGCCGCTCGGGAACACGCTGATGCCAAAGCCCGGCGGCTCGCTGCACCAGACGAAATACGTGACGTCTCGTGGGGGCGCGGCATCGACCGCCCTCTCGGTCAGCTTCGGCATGCCAGACCTTTGCCCCCTCTTGCTGGTGTCACCAGAGTGTCACCACAGATTGGGGCATTCGGGAATAACGGCGGGATCTCTGGTAAACATCAGGGATGAAAAAACACCCCGATATCAGAGTTTTAGCTAATCCCAACAAACTGGGGTATCCCCGGGCAAACCAAGCATGTTAATCCTCCGAAGGCAAAGGTCACACGTTCGAAACGTGTCTGGCGCGCCAAAACCCATACCCTTCGGAACAGAACTGCGAACCACCGCCGTCTGAAATCGACGAGAGGCGGGCAGTAACCCGATGTGAGCTGAATAAGAATCGTGTCTGCTTCGCACCTATCTCGGTCGTGCAGCTAGTCAGTCAATGTCTTTAAATCAAATATCTCCGTCTAAAATATTAGGTTTTTCTGATAACTAGGTTGTAGGTGCGGTCTATAAAATTAATTTAAATAATTGATTATGGCGGACACCGTAATAAATCCCTCAATCAAATATAACGCTAGCCGCCATCGGCATCTCGATGCGGCCAAGTTGCATTACCCACCGGTCTCGGACATCGTTCGTGTGATTTGGGGCGGCGTGCCTCGCCGGAGAACGAAATCGTGGCCCTTCGGTTTCCGGCCCAGCGCCTGATCGATGACGCGCACGACATCGTCGTCGCTGCCGCCAACCCGAAGTATCGCCCTCAGGTCGGTCGCATCGTCCTGCCCCAGACATGTATAGAGGGTCCCGGAAGCTGTGACTCGCACGCGGTTGCAATCCGCGCAGAAATTGTGGGTGTGCGGGGTGATGAAGCCGATCAGGCCGCCGGTCTCCGCGATCCGGGCGTAGCGGGCCGGACCGCCGGTGCGCATCGGGACGTCGACCAGCGTCCAACGCTGTTCGATCTGCCGGCGCAGGGCATTGAGGGGCAGGTACTGGTCGAGGCGGTCGGCACCGATATCGCCGAGCGGCATGGTTTCGATCAGGCTCAGCGCCATGTCCCGCTCGTGCGCAAAGGCGATGAGATCGTGGATCTCGTGCTCTGTCCCATCCTTCAGAGCGACTGCGTTGAGCTTGACCGCAAGACGCGCAGCACGGGCCGCCGCGATTCCGTCCAGCACCTGAGCGAGCGAGCCGCCGCGGGTCAGTGTCCGGAATCGCTCAGGGTCGAGGGTGTCGAGCGAGACGTTGATCCGGCGGACCCCCCTTCGGGCCAAATCCTCGGCGAAGCGGGGCAATTGCGTTCCGTTCGTCGTCAGGGTCAGTTCGTGCAGCGAACCGTCCCGGAGCGGCTCGGAGAGCGCCTTGAACAGATCGAGGATTCCCTGTCGGACCAACGGCTCGCCACCGGTGATGCGCAGCGTGTCGATGCCGCGGGCGATGAACAGCCGCGCGAGCCGGGCCAGCTCCTCCAGGCTCAGGATGTCCCGCCGGGATCGAAAGCTCATGTCCTCCGACATGCAGTAGACGCAGCGCAGGTCGCATCGGTCGGTGACGGAGAGGCGCAGATAGGTCACGCGGCGTCCGAAGCCGTCGATGAGCCCGCAGGTCCGGGCCTGCGTCTGCGCGGCCATCTCAGGCCGCCTCGCCCGCGATTGCCAGCATCTCGGCGCGCGTGACGAATTTCTCGCGCGGCTTGCCGGCGGCCTGACCGCGAGCCAGTTCGGCGGCCTCGATCCGGCGCCACGCTGCGTAGTCGATGGTGCACCCGCTCCGGTTCGCGAGATTGGCCACCAGCGCGTCCGCGTTCCCGATCGGAGCCGGCAGAGCCGCGAGGTCGTCGAGCACGGCTGCTGCCGTCTCGACGCCGCAGGCGCGGTTCGTCCCGATCGTGCCGTGGGGCCCGCGCTTGCTCCAGCCGCAGGCGTAGAGGCCGGGCATCGTCACGCGGTCCGCATGGATCCGGCCACCGAGATTGGCATGAACGCCCACCTCCGCATCATAGGGTACACCCGGCATCGACGCGGTCCGCCGTCCGATGCTGGAGATGACGAGGCCGCACTTCAGCGCGATGGTTTCGTCCGAGGCCGGTCGACACAGGTGGAGTCGCTCGACATGGCCGTCCCCGGCGAGCTGTCGCGGCTCAAGGCCGAAGCGGATCAGGCAGCGCCGCGGCTGGCCGGTGTCCCGGCTGGCCTCCGCGAAGGCGCGCAGGATCTCGGCATTGGCGCGCGCTTCAACGCCTGCTTCAGCCGGCGGTTTCGCTACGCCTCCCGGGAGGTCGTCGGGGTCGAGGCCGGTGCTGCACGCGGCGAGATCGCCGAACTCAGCCAGCTCCTTCGGGGAGAAGCGAGCGCGCTCGACGCCCCCGCGCCCGACGATCTGCACTTCCCGGATGCGGCTCTCGGCCAAAGCGTCCAGCGCATGGGCGGCGATGTCGGTGTGGCGCAACTCGTCGGGGGTCTTGAGCAGGATACGCGCGACGTCGAGCGCGACGTTGCCATGGCCGATCACCACCGCGCGCTCGGTCGAGAGGTCGAAGGCCAGCCTGGCGGCGTCGGGGTGACCGTTATACCAGCCGATGAAAGCGCCCGCCTGATGGCTTCCGGCCAGATCCTCGCCGGGGATGTTCATCCGCCGGTCGAGAGAGGCCCCGTTCGCCAGGATCACGGCGTGGTAGCAGGCCCCGAGTTCGGCGACGCTCACGTCGACGCCAACCTCGACGCCTCCGACGAAGCGGAAGCCGGGCAGGCCGGCGATCCGGTCGAACACTGCGGTCACCTGCTTCAGCTTCGGGTGGTCCGGCGCGACACCGAACCGGACGAGCCCGAACGGAGCGGGCAGGCGCTCGAACAGGTCGACCGCCACCGGTACACCGGAGCGCAGCAGCGCCTCCGCTGCATAGAAGCCCGCCGGGCCGCTCCCGACCACCGCGATACGATGCGGCGCGCTCATGAGGCCAGCCGCTCCGCCCGCTCATCCGCGCCGGGCAGCGGCGGGAGCTTGGCGTTCACCACCGGGGTCTCGGCGGCGCGCAGCCGGTTGATCTCGACCCATCCGGCCTTGTCCGCCGGCATCTGCCAGGACGGATGGATCGCACGCACCGGGCAGATCGGCGCGCAGCCGCCGCAATCGATGCAGTTCTCGGGATCGATGTAGGTCATCTCCTCGTCGAGATGGAAGCACTCGACCGGGCAGACGGTAACGCACTCGGTGTAGCGGCAGCCACGACAGGAATCCGTGACGACATAGGCCATGTCGGTCTCACCTCAGCTGATACGAAATGGGGGACGCGGAGGCTGTCAGGCGGCGGCCACGTCCACGAGCATGTCGGAGAAGGTCGGGGCGTGGCCGAGATCGGCGAAGGCCGACGGCGTCAGGGCGTGGACGGTCGGCCCGCGCTGGTTGGAGCGCTGCCAGAAGCCCGCCGGAGCGACGACCACCCCGCGCATCACGTCGGGTGAGAGCGTCGCGAAGGCCTCGAACGTGCCGCGGTCGTTAAACACGCGGATCGGTGTTCCCGCCGCGATGCCGCGCGGCCCGGCATCGTCCGGGTGCAGCAGCACCGCCTGCTGCTCGCTCGCCTGCGCGACCTGAGCCGGCAGGTTGCCGTAGTTCGAGTTCATGAACGCGTGGCTCTTGGGCGAGATCAGGCTGAGCGGGAAGCGCGCGGCGAGGGCGGGCGCGGTGCGCGGGCTCTCGTTCGGGGGCAGGTAGTGCGGCAGCGGATCGACCGGCTCGCCCGACTGGCCGCCACCGTAGCCCTGGCGGAACAACGGCGCGACGAAGTTGCCGCCTGCGGCCAGGCTCGACTTGAACTCGCACTTGCCGGAGGCGGTCGGGAAATTGCCGTCGCGATGGGGCGCCCAGGCATCGGCCGCGTCCATGGTCAGGCGCATGTAGCCCTTCTGCTTCAGCTCCTCGAGGGTGATGCCGGCCAGCACCGGGCTCGACCAATCCATCGCGTCCGCGATCATCGCGTCGTCGGACCGGAAGAAGAACGGATCTTCGATTCCGAGCGCCTTGGCGAGCCGGCGGAACAGCTCGGTGTTCGGCACAGCCTCGCCGAGCGGGGCGATGGCCGGGTTGTTATAGGACAGGTACAGGTGCCCCCAGGAGAACATGATGTCCGCCTGTTCGAGCTGGGTGGTGGCCGGCAGCACGATGTCGGCGTAGCGCGCGGTGTCGGTCAGGAAGTGCTCGCTCACGACCGTGAACAGGTCCTCGCGCGCCAGCCCGCGCTCGATCGTCTGCTGCTGCGAGACCATCGCCATCGGGTTGGCGTTGTAGACGAACAGCGCGCGGATCGGTGGATCGAGGGGTATCTCGCCGGCCAGCGCCGGTCCGAGCCGCCAGGAATTGATCACCCGCATCGTCTCGGGCTGGAGGTCGGGCCGCATCAGGCCGGGCCAGTTCACAGGGAAGGCCCAGATCGGCAGTTGCAGCAGGCCGCCGCCGACATGCTTCCAGGCTCCGATCAGCGCCGGCAGACAGGCGATCGCCCGGACGGTCTGGCCGCCACCCGCATGGCGCTCCACCGCCACGCCGATCCGCACCACCGCCGGCGGCGTCGTGGCGTATTCCCGGGTCAGCTTGAGAATGTCCTCGACTGGAATGCCGGTCTCCGCCGAGGCGAATTCCGGGGTGTAGGCCTCGCACCGCTCGGCGAGCTCGTCGAACCCGATCGTATGCCGGTCGATGTAGTCGCGGTCGGTCAGCCCTTCCTTGATGATGATGTGCATCATCGCCAGCGCCAGCGCGCCGTCGGTGCCGGGGCGGATCGGGATGTGCCAGTCCGCCAGCCGCGCCGTGCGGGTGCGGACCGGATCGATCACCACGAGCTTGGCGCCGTTGCGCTTGGCCTGCTCGATGAACGGCCAATGGTGCGAGTTGGTGCTGAGCGTGTTGCAAGCCCACAGAATGATGTACTTCGCGTGGACGAAGCTCTCGGGATCGACGCCCGGCGTATGGCCGATCGTCATCATGTAGGCGGTGCACGAACCGGAATCGCAGAAGGTGCGCTCGCAGACGCTGGCGCCGAGCTTGTTGAACAGCGGATCGCCGACGTTGAGGCCGTTGATGATGCCCTGGGTGCCGAGATAGCTGTAGGGCAGGATGGCTTGAGCGCCGCTCTCGGCGATGATCGCCTTCCAGCGGCCGGCGATCTCGTCCAGCGCCGCGTCCCAGCTGATCCGGGCGAACTGGCCGCTGCCCTTCGGGCCGACGCGTCGCATCGGGTAGAGCAGGCGTTGGTCGCTGTAGACCCGGTTCTGGTAGTCGTTGACCTTCACGCACAGGCGCCCCTTGGTGAAGGGATGGTCCGGGTTGCCCCGCACCGCGATCGCCTTGCCATCCTCCACGGTCGTCAGGATCGAGCAGGTGTCGGGGCAATCGTGCGGGCATGCGCCGATGACGACTTCGCGGGCCATATCCATCCTCCGGTTGACCAAGTCTCGAACAGGAGGGGATCGTGCCAACGATTGAGGCGGCGGGCTTTATCGCGACCTGCGGCTTCGTATTCCTGAATTGCGGTCCTTGGGCCGCCGGACGCGGCGCTCCTCCGCAAGCCCTGAGGCGCGCTGGCGCAGGTCGTGCATCCGAACGGGAACCGTTTTAGCGTCCGAGGGGGGATGACCAGGCATGCTGGGGCATTCGGTCGACAAATACGTGACCGGACGGCTGCTCGACACGTCGAACCGCTTGCGCTGGTCGCACCTGCACGCCGAGCGCTGGAGCCATATGCCGGGCGAGCTTCCGGCCCTCACCCCGCACGATACCGAGATCGCCATCCTGCTGCGCGGCCGGACCTTCGTCGAACGGGTCGGCAACGGCCGCCGCCAGCAGACCCACGGTCATCGCGGCACGGTCTGGCTCTGCCCGGCCGGCATCGAGGAGGAGTATGTCAACATCTCCGATCCGATGCTCGACTGCCTGCACATCTTCCTGCCGGGCCGCCCGTTCGCGGAGACCCTGCTGCGCGACCTCGACATCGACCCGGCCCGGGTCGAACTGCGCTACGAGGTCATCGCGCAGGATCCCTTCATCGAGCATGTCGCCGGCCGGATCATCGAGGAGATGGACGACGAGAGTGCGGCCGGACGGCTTCTCATCGAGTCGCTCGGTGTCGCGCTCGCCGCCCATCTCGTGTAGCGCTATTCGGCCGCGAACGTCCTGCGTAAGGAGAGCGCCGACAAGCCGCTCGACCGGCGGCGTCTCGAGCGGGTGGAGGACTTCATTGCGGCTCACCTATTCGAGGATTTCGCGGTCGCCGACCTCGCGGCGGCGGCCTGCATGAGCGTCGCGCACTTCACCCGAAGCTTCCGCGCGGCGACCGGGCGGACGCCCTACGAGTATGTGAGCGGGCGCCGCCTCGATCTCGCCAAGCACCGGCTGCTGACGGAGGATACCCAGATCGCCGAGATCGCGGCGGCGACCGGGTTCTCGTCGCAGGCGAACTTCACCCGCGCCTTCCGGAACACGATGGGCGTGACCCCGGCCCAGTTGCGCGCCTCCGCGCAGAGATAGGCGGCGCGCCGCGCGCCGGAGGGGCCTGCGCCGAGCGGTCAGATCCCTCGACGGGCTGCGGAGCGGCCCAAGCGGCGGAGGCCGGCTCCCTCCAGGCGCGGATGCATCATGCCGTGCGCCTCCAGCCTCTTCCAAGACGGGACCGCCCGTCCTCCACGCGCTGTGCGCCCGGTCCCTGCGAAAGCCGGCCGCATTCGTCAGCCACCGATCACGCGAGCCGATCCACCGCCGCACCGCCGGCTTCCGCAGGAATCGAACACTGAAAGACGTTTGCGGATAACGACCGCAGGCGGAAAATCCGGAAGCTTCCTCTCAAGAACTCCCGACATCAGGACCGGGAGCGAGGGGCGCATGATGAGCATCAAATCTGGACTGAGCCTGATCACGGCCGCACTCGGTGCGTGCATGAGCTTTTCCGCCGAGGCTATTGAGATCAATCCCGGGGACAATGAACAGTTTCCGGTCGGATCGACAATCGGGCTGCTCTATTACCAATACGGCTACGGCAACGAGTCCTACGCGCGGGGTACGAAGACGACTTCCGATGCGAAGCTAGACACGAATGTCGGCATCATCCGCCTTCTGCACGTCTATGAAGTCGCTCCGGGGGTGACGCTCGACCCGCAATTCCTCCTCCCCGTCGGCGCGATCTCAACCGGCGGCGTGCTGGCGCCCCTTGGATCGCCGGGCGGCGTAGGCGACCTCATTCTGGCGGCCCCGTTCAAGTTCAAGCTCGACACCGCCTTCAACGACGTCTTCGCCATTACCCCGTATCTCGTCGCGCCGACCGGGAGCTACGACCCGACCCGATCGCTGAACTTCGGCGCCAATCGCTGGCAAGGACTCCTTCAGGCGGGCTATATCAAGCACTTCGATCCGGCATGGTCGCTCGACCTGACCGGCGACGTCACGTTCTACTCTGACAACACCCGCTACAATTTCGGCGGCCTCGGGCGACTCTCGCAGGATCCGCAATTCGAGTTGCAGGCCTATCTGCGGTACAAGATCGATCCGGTCCTGGAAGTCGCGGGCGGCCTGGGCGGCAAGATCGGCGGCAACCAATCTTTCCGGCAGGTCTCGCTCCGAAATTCTCAGGGAACGATGTATGGCCGCCTCGGGGTCGCCTACTTCCCGGAGCCGACTTTCCAGATCCAGGCCATGATCGGCCGGGATCTCACCGTCGAGAACGGAACGAAGCAGGCGACCTTCGTTCAGTTGCGGCTTGCCAAGATCTTTCCCTAGAGCTGTTCCTGATCGCGTTGCAATCGGGCTCGACTCTAAGTCTTTGATTCAACGCGCTCGCTTGCGCCGAACCGGTATCCACTTCGGCGGCGAGCGCTCTAGTTGTGGAGCCTCAAGAGGTTGTTCATCGGCAGGCGAAGTCGGCTGATGGGTGGCATGAATTGTAGGCTGCCGTGCGGGCGATGCCAGTTGTAGTTATGGAGCCACGGTTCGAGGGCGGCTTTTCGGTGTTCCGATGTAGGGTATGGGCGGGCATAGGCCCATTCTCGCAATGATGTCTGGACGAAGCGCTCGGCCTTGTTGGTTTTTGGGGTGTAGGGCCGGGTGCGGATGTGCTTGAGGCCGAGGGCTTTGCAGGCATCGCGGAAGGCGAAGCTTTTGTAGCAGGCGCCATTGTCGGTCATCGCGCGGGTGACAGTGACGCCGAGGCTTTGATAATAGGCGACGGCGGCGTGCAGGAAGGCGATGGCGCTTTCCTTTTTCTCGTTGGCGAGCACCTAGCTGAACGCGATGCGCGAGTGGTCGTCGATGCAGACGTGGACGAACTCCCAGCCGATGCCCCGTGCGTTCGACTGGCCGGTACGATCCCCTGTGATGCGGTGTCCGACGCGGTCGAATCGACCGAGCTTCTTCATGTCGATGTGGATGAGTTCGCCTGGGTGGTCCCGCTCGTAGCGGCGAACGGGCTCGGGTGGATCGAGGTCGCGTGCGCGGCTCAGCCGTGCCTCGCGCAGGATGCGGCTGACGGTGGCAGGCGAAAGCGCCAGCATGGCGGCAATCTGCTTGCCGCACAGCCGCTGGCGGCGCTGTACGACGACCTGCTCGACGACATCGGCAGCAGTGGCCCGGGGTATCCGGTGCGGGCGCGAGCTGCGATCAGCGAGACCAGCGGCACCCTCGGTCCGGTAACGCGCCAGCCACTTGGCGACGGTACGATACGAGACCCCCAGTGTAACTGGGGCAGATATCCGGGCGGTGGGGTTTTGCGGTTTGGCCGTGGCGTGATTCAACACCCGGCATGGCGCTGCCGGATCCCGATGGCCTGGATGCCCTCTCGCTGAGCGAACTTCGCGGGCTGGTCGTCGCCCTGATCGGTCAGGTTCGCGCCTTGACGGACGAGAACCGGGCTTTGCGCGACGAGGTCGCGCGGCTGAAGGGTTTGCCACCGCGGCCGCCGACGCGGCCAACCCCGTCCGGGATGGAGAGGGCGAGCGAGCGGGCGCAGGCCAAACCGGGCCGGCGGCGGCGTGGGCCGGTGCACGAGCGGAGCGTGATCACACGCGAGGTGGTACTCAAGGCCGCCGTTCCGGCAGGCTCGCGCTTCAAGGGCTACGAGGATGTCGTGGTGCGCGATCTCGTGCTGGAAGCGACGGTGATCCGCTACCGGCGCGAGCGCTGGTCCACGCCGTCGGGGATGAGCGTCGTGGCCGCGCTGCCACCCGGGATCGTCGGCGGGTTCGGGCCGCATCTGCGCCGCTTCCTTCTGGCGGCTCATGTCCAGGGGCAGGTCACGAGCGAGCGCTTGACGGCGATGCTGTCCGGGCTCGGCCTGATGATCTCCAAGCGGCAGGTGGTCCGCCTCCTGAGCGGCCCGCTCGATCCATTCATCGCCGAGGAGCAGGCGGTGCTGCGCGCGGGCTTGGCGAGCGCGGCCTGGATCAGCGTCGACGACACCGCCGCCCGGCACGCGCGGACTGACGGCGTGACCACGCAGATCGGCGATGCACGCTTTACGGCGTTCCGCACCACCGCGTCCAAGTCCCGCCTGAACTTCCTCGCGTTGCTGCGAGCTGGCCACGGCGACTTCGTCGTCAACGACGCGGCGCTCGCCTACATGCGTACGCGCGCGCTCGCCGGGCCGTTCCTGGCGGCGCTCGCCGCTCACCCGGTCAAGGTCTTTGCCGATACCCCGGCCTGGCAGGCGCATCTCACCGCCCTCGGCTTCGATGCGCGCGCCGTCACGCCCGACCCGGTGCAGGTCGCCACTGAAGGCGCGCTGTGGGGTGCGATCCGGCATCACGGCCTGATGCCCGACACGGTCGTGGTCTCGGATGGGGCCGGTCAGTTCCGGGTCGGCACGCACGCGCTGTGCTGGGTTCATGCCGAGCGCCTCGTCCATGCGCTGGTCCCGACGACCGCCGCCCAACGCAAGGCCATCGCGCTCACCCGCACCCTGATCTGGTGGTTCTACGCCGACCTGAAGGCTTGGGTCCGCGCGCCTTGCCCCAAACGAGCCCGCGCCCTGCGCGCCCGCTTCGACCGGATCTTCACACGCCGCACCGGCGCAGTGATGCTCGATCGGCTGCTCGCCCGCCTGCACCAGCACAAGGCCGCGTTGCTGCGCGTGCTGGAGCGGCCCGAGATCCCGCTCCACACCAACGGCTCGGAGAACGACATCCGCGCGTGCGTGACCAAGCGGAAGATCTCCGGCGGGACGATGAGCGAGGCCGGCCGCATCGCCCGCGACGTCATGCTCGGCCTGATGAAGACCTGCGCCAAACTCCGTGTCTCGTTCTTCCGCTACCTCGGCGACCGCCTCGGAATTCCAGACGGTGACGCGATCCCGCCCCTCCCAGACCTCGTCAGAAACGCCGCAACGGTCTGAACGCCCGGATATCTGCCCCGGTTACACCCCCAGTGCGGCCGCGACCGCACTGGGGGTCTTGTGCATCGTCATCACACGCCGGACCATCTCGGCTCGACTGTACAGTGTGGTTCGGGCATTCTTGTGAATGTTCATCCGGTCGTTCCTCGCAAGCTGACATGTCGCAACATCAGTCTTGCGCGGTCACACCGGATGAACAAACTCTTGAAAGCTCACATCTAGTCAATCCGCCGACCTCCGACGAGCGGCACAAAATTCCACAGGTCCGCACTGGCTGAAACGGTCACGTGCAATCTCCTGCAGTCTATACATTAAAACAATTTAAAACGGGCCGGCGGCTTTCGGCCAGATGCCGCCGTTGCAGATAGTCTGCATGAGCGTTTGTGATGGGTGAAAAGGAGGATGGCAGCTCTTGGAAATGCTAGAGCAGGAAGCAGGCATCGCCTGTATTTGCGAGCCATCGGGCGGCCTGCAGTCTTAGGATTGGGGCAGGCGTCAAGTACCACCGCGATTTTCCGATGGGCTAGGTCTGTCCGCTCCTGGCAAAGGCGTTGAGCGAGACGGACGCCACCGCGCGCAAGGCGTCCCGATTGGCACCAGACGACGCCATGACCCCCATGCCAGAGGCGACCGTCGACAGGAACCGCGCCAGCGCCACGGGGTCGGCATCAGTCGGGAGATCGCCGTCCTCCTTGGCCGAGACGAAGCGCCCGAGGAGCTCCGTCTCCGTCTGCGCCCGACGCGACGCCAGCTCGAACGGGATGTTCTCCGAACCGGCGCCACAGGCGAGGCCACCCTGGACCAAGAGGCAGCCGGGCGGATTGGCCGGGTCGGTATGGCTCTCGGCGATGCTACTCAGGAAGCGTTCCGCCACATCGCGCGCGGTGGGACCGGCGAGCACGTAGCGCATGTGCTCGGATCGTCGCAGCGCGTAGCGGTCGAGAGCCGCTTTGAGCAGCCCCTCCTTGCTGCCGAAGGCCGCGTACAGGCTCGGCGCCTTAATACCCATCGCCTTCGTCAGCATGGCGAGGCTCGCGCCGTCGTAGCCGTGGCGCCAAAACACCTCCATCGCCTCGTCGAGGGATTTGTCCATGTCGAAGGACCGGGGCCGCCCCATCACCATCGTCTGCAGGCTCCAACTTTTATATCGAGTGGTAGATAAGTCTCTTGACGCCAGACGTCCATGCCGACATGTGTAGCGTGCTCTACAAATGTCGGAGTCGGTCGTGAACCCTGCGCCTCATTCTCCTCCTACCCGTTCCGGTCTCGGGCGCAGCCTCACTGCGGGTGTCGCCCTCGCCCTGCTGGCAGGGGCCTCCGTCCAGCTCATCCCATCCCTGACGGCTCGCGGGACGGAGGCGGTCGCGGCCCCGACGCCGGCCGAGCAGGCGATGCCGGTGCCGGTCGCGACCGTTGTCCCTCGGGCGGTCGTGATCTGGGACGAGTTCTCTGGACGTCTCGAGGCCGTCGACCGGGTCGACGTCCGGGCGCGCGTCGGAGGCGCGATCCAGGCCACGCACTTCACCGAGGGCGAACTCGTAAAACCGGGCGATCTGCTGGTGACCATTGATCCGGCACCCTACGCTGCTGAGGTACAGCGTCTGGAGGCGCAGGTCGCCGGTGCCGAGGCTCGCGTTGCCCTGACCGCGAGCGATCTGGAGCGCGGGCAGCGGCTGTCGGGCCAACAGATCGTCACGGCGCGCGACCTCGACGTGCGCTCCAATGCATTCAAGGAAGCCAAGGCGAGCCTTGATGCGGCGAAGGCGACGCTAGAGGCGGCGCGGCTGAACCTCAGCTACACCGAGGTTCGAGCAGCGGTCGGCGGCCGCGTCGGACGCCGCGAGATTACGCCGGGCAACCTCGTCGCCACGGGTGCGGGTGCGGCTGTGCTGACCACCCTTGTCTCGGTCGATCCCGTCTATGCCAGCTTCGACGCGGACGAGACCGTCGTCCTCAAGGCGCTGGCTTCGCTCGCCGAATCATCGGGCAAGCGCGGCAAACTCGATCGTATCCCGGTCGAGATGCTCACTGCCGACGGCGTTCGAGCAAGCGGGCATCTCCAGTTCATCGACAACAAGGTCGATGCGCGCAGCGGCACCATCCGGGTCCGCGCCAGCTTCGCCAACGGCGACGGTCATCTCATCCCCGGCCAGTTTGCGCGCATGCGCCTTGGTCAGGCCACGCCGCAATCGCTGCTCCTCGTGGACGAGCGGGCGGTTGGCACGGATCAGGACAAGAAGTTCGTGCTCGTGGTCGGGGCGGATGACCGCGCCGAGTTCCGTGCCGTCACCCTCGGCCGGTCCGTCGACGGTCTCCGCGTCGTGACCTTGGGCCTGTCCGGCGGTGAGCGCATAATCGTCAACGGCTTGCAGCGGGTTCGCCCAGGAATGCTCCTGCGGTCCGAGCCTGTCACCATGGGCGCTCGGCCACAAGACGCCGCATCCGCCGCACGCCAGCTCGCCCAGCGCTGACAGCCGGCTCCGTACGCATCCCTGATCGACCATCGTTCAAGGCGGCCGCCTCGCGACCGCCCTCTCTCGCTGCGCGCAGTCCCACACCGCGCGATCTCTCTCGCCCCCAGGTGAGCGGCATGAATTTCTCGAAATTTTTCATCGACCGGCCGATCTTCGCGGGCGTGCTCTCGATGCTCATCTTCATCATGGGCCTGATCTCGCTCTTCGCGATGCCAATCTCCGAGTATCCGGACGTGGTGCCGCCCTCGGTCGTCGTGCGCGCGACCTTCCCGGGCGCCAATCCGAAGGTCATCGTCGAGACGGTTGCGACGCCGATTGAGGAACAGATCAACGGCGTCGAGGGCATGCTCTACATGTCGAGCCAGGCCACGACCGACGGCATCATGACGCTCACCGTCACGTTCCGCCTCGGCACCGAC
The DNA here is from genome assembly GCF_022829425.1 of Methylobacterium sp. J-072. Taxonomy (NCBI): domain Bacteria; kingdom Pseudomonadati; phylum Pseudomonadota; class Alphaproteobacteria; order Hyphomicrobiales; family Methylobacteriaceae; genus Methylobacterium; species Methylobacterium sp. J-072. Next base: position 111,033 of record NZ_JAKSYK010000195.1, read on the forward strand.
CCCGACAAGGCGCAGCAGCTCGTCCAGAACCGCGTCTCGCAGGCCGAGCCGCGCCTGCCTGCGATCGTGCGTCAGCTTGGCATCGTTACGGTGAAGTCCTCGCCGGACCTGACGATGGTGGTGCACCTCGTCTCTCCGAACGGGCGCTACGACATGACGTACCTGCGCAACTATGCAGTGCTGAACATCAAGGACCGGCTCGCCCGTCTCGACGGTGTTGGCCAGGTGCAACTCTTCGGCTCAGGCGACTATTCCATGCGCATCTGGCTCGATCCGCAGAAGACCGCCGAGCATGGGCTGTCGGCTGGCGACGTGGTGCGCGAGATCCAGGCCCAGAACGTCGAGGCGGCGGCCGGCGTCATCGGCGCCTCGCCGGCGATCCCGGGGCTCGACTTCCAATTGTCGCTCAACGCCGAGGGGCGGCTGACCAGCGAGGAGCAGTTCGGCGACATCGTCGTCAAGACCGGGGCCGACGGGGAGATCACCCGCCTGCGCGACGTCGCCCGGATCGAGCTCGGGGCCTCCGACTACGCCCTACGCTCGCTCCTCGCCAACAAGTCCGCCGTCGCCCTGCCGATATCCCAGTCGCCCGGATCCAACGCGATCCAGATTTCCGACGAGGTCCGAAGGACCATGGCCGAGATCAAGCTGAACATGCCCGAGGGCGTCGACTACGAGATCGTCTACGATCCGACGCAGTTCGTGCGCGCCTCCATCGAGGCGGTCATCCATACACTGCTGGAAGCGATCGCCCTCGTCGTCGTCGTGGTGATCCTCTTCCTGCAGACGTGGCGGGCCTCGATCATCCCGCTGCTCGCAGTGCCGGTCTCCATCGTCGGCACCTTCGCGGTGATGCACGCCTTCGGGTTTTCGATCAACGCGCTGAGCCTGTTCGGCCTTGTGCTCGCCATCGGCATCGTCGTCGACGACGCCATCGTGGTGGTCGAGAACGTCGAGCGGAACATCGAGCGCGGCCTGTCGCCGCGAGAGGCTAGCTACCAGGCCATGCGCGAGGTCTCTGGACCGATCATCGCCATCGCGCTGGTGCTCGTCGCGGTGTTCGTGCCGCTCGCCTTCATCAGCGGCCTCACGGGTCAGTTCTACAAGCAATTCGCCCTCACCATCGCGATCTCGACCGTCATCTCGGCCGTCAATTCGCTGACCCTCTCGCCGGCCCTCTCGGCGCTTCTCCTCAAGGACCACCACGCCCCCAAGGACCGGCTGACTCGGATCCTCGACGGGCTGCTCGGCTGGTTCTTCCGACGCTTCAACCGCCTCTTCGGGCGGGCCTCGGACGGATACGGGCGCGGCGTCGGCATCGTCGTATCTCGCAAGGCGACGATGATGGTGCTCTACCTCGTCCTCGTCGGGTTGACTGTGGTGCTGTTCCGCCAGATCCCCGGCGGCTTCGTGCCGGGCCAGGACAAGCAGTACCTCGTCGGCTTCGCGCAGCTTCCCGACGGTGCCACGCTCGACCGGACCGAGGAGGTGATCCGCCGTATGAGCGAGATCGCCCTGAAGGAGCCCGGAGTCGAGAGCGCCGTCGCCTTCCCGGGCCTTTCCATCAACGGCTTCACCAACAGCTCGAACTCGGGGATCGTGTTCTCGACCCTGAAGCCCTTCGAGGAGCGCCGCTCGCCGGCCCTGAACGGCGGCGCCATCGCGCAGTCGCTCAACAAGAAGTTCGCCGCGATCCCCGAGGCCTTCATCGCGATGTTCCCGCCGCCGCCCGTCAACGGCCTCGGCACCATCGGCGGCTTCAAGCTCCAGATCGAGGACCGTGCCGGCCTCGGTTACGAGGCGCTCAACGACGCGACCAAGGCCTTCCTGGCGAAGGCAGCGCAGGCGCCCGAACTCGCGGGTCTGTTCTCCAGCTTCCAGATGAACGTGCCGCAGCTCTTCGCCGACATCGACCGGACGAAGGCGCGCCAGCTCCGGATTCCGGTCACCGACGTGTTCGACACGCTGCAGATCTATCTCGGCTCGCTCTACGTCAACGACTTCAACCGGTTCGGCCGCACCTACTCGGTTCGGGTCCAGGCCGACGCGCCCTTTCGCGCCCGCTCTGACGACATCGGCGCGCTGAAGGTGCGGGCGGGCTCGGGCGAGATGGTGCCGCTCGCGGCCCTCCTGCATGTCCGGCAGACGGCCGGCCCGGAGCGTGCCATGCGCTACAACGGCTTCCTCTCCGCCGACATCAACGCCGGCGCAGCACCGGGCTACTCGTCGGGCCAAGCCCAGGCGGCGGCCGCCCGCATCGCGGCCGAGACCCTGCCGCGGGGGTTCGCCTTCGAGTGGACGGACCTGACCTATCAGGAGTTCATCGCGGGCAACTCGGGGATGTGGGTGTTTCCGCTTGCGTTGCTCCTGGTCTTCCTCGTGCTCGCCGCCCAGTACGAGAGCCTGGCGCTGCCGCTCGCCATTCTGATGATCGTGCCGATGGGCCTTCTGGCTGCAATGTTCGGCGTCTGGCTCTCGGCGGGCGACAACAACGTCTTCACCCAGATCGGCCTGATCGTCCTCGTCGGCCTCTCGGCCAAGAACGCGATCCTGATCGTCGAATTCGCCCGCGAACTGGAATTCGCCGGTCGCTCCCCGCTCCAGGCCGCCATCGAGGCGAGCCGCCTACGGCTGCGCCCGATCCTGATGACTTCGATGGCCTTCATCATGGGCGTCCTGCCCCTGGTGACGGCCACCGGTGCCGGCTCCGAGATGCGCAGCGCCATGGGCGTCGCCGTCTTCTCCGGCATGATCGGCGTCACCGCCTTCGGGCTCTTCCTGACGCCGGTGTTCTACGTCCTGTTGCGCCGCCTCAGCGGCAACCGGCGGCTCAAGCAGCACGGTGGCCCCGCGCCGCTCGCCCACCAGGACCGGATTGCGGAGGCGGCCTAGCAGCAGCCGATCGCCGTTGCGACCGGCAGCCCCGCGGGGACCGGCGTTGCGGAAGGCGCCTGGGGACGGAGAGGTACCATCGCTCGTCCGTCCCCTGGACCATGAACGCGGCCCTTCAGCAGGAGCTGCCGAGGGCGTCAGCTTGTCAGACTCGGCCCCTCCGTCGGTGCGTGGACCTGGCTGCCCCCGAAGACAACCTGCCGCCGCAGCGCTGGCCGGGACAAAGCATAGATGAGGCGCGGCTCGTTCGGCGCGCTGGCGGCGTCAAGGGCGGCGCGGTGCTCGGGCGATAGCACGAGTTCGAGCGCAGCGATGTTGTCGGCGACTTGCGCCGGCCGGCTCACCCCCATCAGTGTCGCGGCCACACCCGGTCGTCCGACCACCCAGGCGAGCGCAACGCGCGCCGGCGATTGCCCGATCGCCCCCGCCACCCGGCGCACTCCTTCGACGATGTCCCAGTTGCGCGGCGTGAACAGGCTGTCGCCGAACGGGTTGGCTCCATCGAGCCGCTTGTCGTCGGCAGGCCGCGCCTCACCCGACTGCGCCGCATCCTTCGGCAGGCCGCCCGCACGCGGCGCTGCCGCTTCAACCGTCGCGCGGTCGTACTTGCCGCTCAGCAGCCCGTAGGCCAGCGGCGACCACGGCACCATGCCCAAGCCGAACTCGGCGGCGAGCGGGATGTGCTCGTCCTCCACCTCCCGGTTCACCAGCGAATAGAAATACTGCAACGCGATCGGCCCCGGCAGGCCACGCATCGCCGCCAGCGTCGCGAGCTTGGCGACGTACCAGGCGGGCGTGTTCGACAGGCCCCAGTACCGGACCTTACCAGTGCGCACGAGACCGGCCATGGTCTCCAGTAGTTCCTCGGCCGGCGTGATCCCGTCCCAGACGTGCACCCAGTAGAGATCGACGTAGTCGGTCCGCAGGCGACGCAAGGAGCCTTCCAGCGCTGCGTGGATGTGCTTGGCCCCGTTTCCGCCAGCATGCGGCCCCTTGCCCGTGGCGAACCCCGACTTCGTCGCGAGGACGATCCGGTCGCGCAGTCCGCGCTCGCTGATGAAGCGACCGAGCATCGCCTCGCCCTCACCGCCCGCGTACACGTCGGCCGTGTCCACGAAGTTGCCACCCCGCTCCAGATAGGCGTCGAATACCGCTCTGCTGCCGACCTCGTTCAGCCCCCAGCGTGCGGTGCCGAAGGTCATGGTGCCGAGCGCGAGCGGACTGACCGCGAGACCGGAGCGGCCGAGCGTACGGTAATGTGTGAGGTCCATTGCTGCATATCCCTGCTGATACCAGACGAGGATAGCGCTGCTCTCGGAGAGTGATTAGCCTGAAACATCGGCATGGGTTTGTGAGCGGGCTTCAGGAATGCGACGAGGTACGCTCGATGATCTCGCGGCCTTCGCGGCGGTGGCGCGCACCCGCAGCTTCACGCGTGCGGCGGCCGAACTCGGCCTGTCGCCTTCGGCGCTCAGCCACGCCATACGAGGCCTGGAGGAGCGGCTCGGAGTCCGGCTGCTCGCGCGTACCACGCGCAGCGTCGCTCCGACGCCAGCGGGCGAGCGCCTGATGCGTTCGTTGGCCCCGGCGCTGGCGGAGATTGAGTGCGGGCTTGCAGCGCTGGCGGACTGGCGCGGCGCGCCGTCCGGTGCGCTGCGGCTGACGACCTTCTCCTCGGCCGCGCGCCGCGTACTCGACCCGGCCCTGCCGCGCTTCCTCCTCGATCATCCGGCCGTCTCCGTCGAGGTCGTCGTCGACGATCGCCTCACCGACATCGTCGCGGCCCGGTTCGATGCCGGCATCCGCTTCGGCGAGACGGTCGAGCGCGACATGGTGGCGGTGCGCCTGGGACCGGACCTGCGCACCGTAGTAGTCGGCACGCCCGCCTACTTCACGCACCATCCGCGACCCGAGACGCCGGCTGATCTGGAGGCGCACAACTGCGTCAACTATCGGCTGGTCGGCGGGGGTGGATTGCTCCCCTGGGAGTTCTCGCGCAACGGTCAGGACATGCGTGTGCGCGTAGGCGGCCAACTCACCGCCAACGATGCGGCCCTCTCGGGCGCCGCCGTGCGGGCCGGTGCCGGGCTCGGCTACATGCTGGAGGATGACGTCGTGGACGACATCGCAGCAGGCCACCTCGTACAGGTTCTGACGGACTGGTGCACGCCATTCCCCGGTTACCATCTCTACCATCCGAGCCGGCAGGCAACACCGGCACTTCGTGCGTTGATCGACGCCGTGCGTTGGGTCGGAGCATGATCCGTTCGGGTCGGGCTCGATTGAATGTCCCCCCTAACCGCTTTTTTTTGGCGGTCTTGCCCGGTACCAGCTCGATTGCTTTTCGGTATTCGAAGAGATTGGTGGAACGACGACGTTGTATCGAAAGCATCCTTTCTGTGCCCCATGGCGTAGCCATGGTGGCTATCTGTCAGTCTAATCTGACTAGGTCCTTGAAGATCAATCGACCCCATTCGCTTCCGCGCGCCTGAACGAGCAGTCCACCTTCGGATAATCCGCCGAGCTTGATCGGGGCAAAACCGAGACGCTCCGCAAGCATACCGATGGCGTTTGAGGCGTCCTCGTCGTCGCTCGCCAGGAACACCACCCGCCTTCCTCCCGGCGTGACCGGATTCCGCTCAAGGACGGACGCGCCGAGGTGGTTGAAGCCCTTGACCAGTCTCGCACCCGCGAATGACCGAGCCACGACCTTGGAGTAGGGCTGCCCGTTCAGCTCCTCGGGAGGTACGCGGGTGTTGGTCACGTCGACGATGGTCTTTCCTCGCCAGCTCGATAGAGCCTTCGCGACGTCCGGATGAGCTTCGAAGCGAACGGCCAGGAAGATGACGTCCGCCCTGACGGCTTCCGCCAGCGTCTTAGGAGTTATTTGGGGGCCGATCGCCGCCGCGTCGGATGCGAAGCTTTCCGGGTCGCGCGTCGTCGCAACGGAGACTTCGATGCCGTTGCGGGCGAATGCCTTGGCTAAGGCCTGGCCGATCTTGCCGAAGCCGATGATCGCGTAGTTCATGAATATTCCTCATGGTCGAGCCCAGCGAACCCTGGATGACTGGATGAAGCGATTGTGGAAGTCGCGTCAGAGTTGCGCCAAGCCGCCGTCCACGGCGACCTCGCTCGCTGTCATGAAGCTGCTGTCCGAGGACGCGAGGAAGGCGGCCACCGCCCCGATCTCGGTCGGATCGGCCATGCGCTGGAGTGGGGTCATCGCGGCGAAAGCCTTCTGGCCTTCCTCGCCCAGCGCTTCCTTCGCGAGTTCGGTCGCCGTCGCACCGGGCGACAGCACGTTGACCCGGATGTCGGTCCCCTTCAGGTCTTCAGCCCAGGTCCGCGCGAGGTTGCGGACAGCCGCCTTGCTCGCGCTGTAGGCGCTGAAGGCCGGAGCGCCCGTGGTGCCGGCGCTCGATCCGGTCAGGATGATCGAGCCGCCCTTGCCCATCAGCGGCAGTGCCTTTTGGACCGTGAAGATCGTGCCCTTCACTTCGGTGTCGAAGGTCTCGTCGACGTGCTCGGCGGTGATCTGGCCGAGGGCTAGGGGGCTCCCGGGCCCGGCATTGGCGAAGACGATGTCGACGGAGCCTCGCTCGGCCTTCACCGCCGCGTAGAGGCGGTCGAGATCGGCTTCGTCGGAGACGGAGCCTTGCACTGCCCGGGCGGTCGGCCCGAGTTCGGCCACGGTGGCATCGAGCACATCCTGCCGACGGCCGTAGATGAAGACGAAGGCCCCCTCCTCGACGAAGCGCTTCGCTGCCGCACGACCGATGCCGGTGGCGCCCCCCGTGATGACGGCGACCTTACCTTCGAGCTTACCCATGACGTCTCCTTCCGGACTCCGTGTTCGGCTGGTCCGGGGAGAACCCGAGAGCCCCGACATGGGGCCGGGAAGGGTTGGGACGCGAGTACGGGAACCTGCACAGCACTGGTGCGAAAACGATCCGGTGCGTCTGAAGCCGTTAGCCTCTGAGGCGATCTGTGCAGTCCATGATGGGCTACAGCGCTCGTTTTCAGGTGCGGCGCGGGCATTGCCCGTTGCCCGACGTCACGAAAGGGGCTTCGATAATTCGCACTGCATGGTGCAGGATCGCACCATGATCGGTTGGGACGACATCCGCTATTTTCTGGTCGTTGCACGCGGAGGCTCGGTGCGAGGTGCCGCAGCCCGCCTTGGGGTGAACCACGCCACCGTGCTGCGGCGCGTCGCCCAGCTTGAGCAGGACCTCGGGGCTAAAATGTTCGAGAAGCTGCCCTCTGGGTACCGCCTGACGGAGGCGGGGGAGGAGGTTCTCGAACTCGCAAAGGAGATGGAGTCTTCATCCAACCGGCTGGAGACGCGCGTCCTCAGTCGTGATCAGGGTGTGCGCGGGCCTCTGCGGGTGACGATGGCCCCGACCCTTGCGACCCGCCTGCTCATGCCGGACCTGACCGAGTTCGCGCGCCTGCATCCCGATATTGAGATGGAGATCCAGTCCGCCGGCGAACTGGCCAACCTAACCAACCGGGAGGCCGACGTCGCGATCCGCGTTGTCTACGATCGTAAGACCCTGCCGCCCAACCTTCATGGCCTGAAGGGACCGGATCTGTTCGGGGGAGTTTACGTTTCCCGTGACCGGCTTGCTGCGTGGCGTGAGGGTGCGTCCGACGCCATTCGATGGATCGTGATCAGTGCCCATGGCATCCCTGACTGGGTCCGCGAGGGCGAGGCTCCTGCCACGGGCGTTTCGTTCAGGATCACGGACGGAGAGGCGCAGGTCGCGGCGGTGCAGCAAGGTATTGGGATGACGACGCTGCCGTGCTTCGTCGGAGATGCCGACCCACTCCTCGCCAGGGTACCCGGCTCTGCCCTGCACATGCATGGGACGCTTTGGATTCTGACGCAGGGGGAGACGCGCAAGACAAAGCGGGTGCGGCTTTTCATCGAATTTTTGTAACGCAGGCTTGCCGCCTATGCTCCGCTTCTCGCGGGTTCAACAGCCTCGAATGTTTGAGAAGCAAATGCGAGGAAAGTGGAGTGCTCAACACCCCGCCGCTGATGCTTGAAAGCATGCAATCTGCATCCGGCCTGTTGCTGTCACCCACAAGTTTGGGGAGGCTTACGCCCGCTTTCCGACAACGCAGCGCTCATCTCGTTCGGCCGTCTTGGGTCGGTAGGAGGCTGTCCGCTTTTTCGGCGGCCAACCTCCGAAGCAGCCATTCCGCTTTCGGCCAACCTGGTCCTTTCCAGCCCGATCAGGTCGCAGGCAAGCAGACCTTGCGAATGCAAGCGGCGACCGCCCGTTGTGGACATCCGGAAATCGCCGTATGCGCGACGGCGATGCCCAGGCGATCTCCTCGCACCATCCGGTACGATAGCCTCTTTGACGAGGTCAGCTTGCGGCTCCCGCTGTTCGAGGGCCTTTCTGCCGACAACATTCAACATCTCTCGGCGTTGGGATTCGGTCGCGGCTTCCTGACAGCCTCCCTCCGAGCCCGCTTGCGCAAAGCAGGATTTCGCGACCTATCTCATTTGGCTCAGTCTTCCCCGGACGAGATCGCTCGAGTCAGGAAGTTCGGACCGGTCCGGGTCGAGTTTATTCGGACTTTCATCCTCGATGAGATTGCACATTGGCTGCCGAGCGCATGTCAGACGCACGCAGTCGCGGCTACCAGGGAACGAAGGCTCGAGCTGCTGCGCGAAACGCAAATCGAACGTCTGGCACTGGATGCTGATAAAATCGCAGCGCTCGGTTTCGCTGGAGGCTCTTGTGCGGATATGGCCGGCCGTTCGCGCCACAACCTCCTCGGTACAGGAATCGTGACGCCCATCGATGTAGACCGTCTCGTCATGACGGTCGCCCGTTTTCTGGGAGCGTGCAGGACGATCACTCGTTGCCCCGTCGACGGGGCCAGGGAAGCGCTGTCAGCGGAAATGAAGACAATCGAGGGCCGTCGTGCCGCATTGCTGGCGGACCAGGATCGTGAATGGGAGGAGGCAGCTCCAGCCAGAGATTGACGTGGTGGCACGGTTCGGAGAGTTTAGGGCGACGATAACGCAGGGGCACGGCAGGACCGTGGGGAAGTCGCTAGAGCGTTTTCGGTTTAATCTGGCTCCTATCCTGCGGCTCCTGCGGCGGCGAAAAAGTTGGCGCACTCGTCGGGTGTGACGGTGTCGACGAGGAGCCCGATGGCCGACCACAGACCCTCGACGGTCCGCTCCGCGGCCTTGCGCAGCAGCGCTTTCAGCTTCGAGAACGCCACCTCATCCTGAGCCTGTCGAAGGATCGATGGGGTTGAAGCCGGGGCTGTAGGGCGGGAGGAACAACAACCGCGCGCCCGCGGCCTCGATGGCGGCTCGCACGGCCAGACCCTTGTGGCTGCCGAGGTTGTCCATGACGACGATGTCACCGGGAACGAGCTCGGGCACCAAGACGCGTTCGACGTAAGTCTGGAAGGCGTCCCGGTTGATCGGCCCATCCAGCACGAACGGGGCGGTGATCCCGGACAGGCGCAGGCCCGCCACGAAGGTCGTGGTCTTCCAATGGCCGTGCGGCACGGACGAGCGCAGCCGCTCGCCGCGCAGTGAACGCCTGCGGGTGCGGGCCATGTTGGTCGCGGTCCAGGTCTCGTCGAGGAACACGAGGCGGGCCGGATCGAGATCGGGCTGGCCCTCGAACCACGCCTCGCGCGCAGCCCTCACGTCCGGTCGATGTTGCTCGGCGGCGTGCGCTGTCTTTTTTTGTACGTGAGATCGCGCGCGTCGAGGAACGTCCAAAGGGTGCCGAGCCCGACCGTAAGATCGTGCGCGTCCCGAAGCCGGGCGCGCATCTCCTCCAGGGTGATGTCGTCCTGCGCGTCGATCAGGCCGCGCAGGAACGCCTCGTGCGGATCGAGCTTCGAGCGGCGCGCGCGTCCTTGCCGACGGGCAGCCACCGTCCCGGTCGTCGCGAGCGCGGCCATCCAGCGGATCGAAGTGGCGACACCGACCCCAAACCGCGCTGCCGCCTGCCGGCGCGAGGTCGTGGCGGCGGCTTCCACCACCCGCTCGCGCAGATCCTGACTGTAGGGCAGTCCCATCGGTCGCTCCTCCTCCAGAGCGATCAGTGAATCAGTCCGACAGTCTCGCGTGAACCCCGACGCATCGACTCAGCGCAAACCGAAAACGCTCTACCTGCGTAAAACGATGGATTTTATATCGTAATATTAATGACATAGGTGTTCGTAGTTTCATGCTGTCCGGCGCGCCAATCTTCTCAATGACTTACTGGGCTTCGCGACGTGGTCCGAAGATCGCCGCGGAAGCACTGTGGAAGCAGTGCGGCTCGAAACGCCCTTCCCTGACTCTCGGATTCATCAAAGCTCGGGCGGTTGTGCCATGGGCAGACCGTGGCACTCTGGCCGCGCGACCAATCGCGAAGGGCTGTCTGAAATGACCGGCTCCCACGCTGAGCCCGACAAGATTGCCGAGGTTGCTCGGCTCGCGACGGCGATCGCTGACCGCATCCTCGAGCAGCATTCCGCTGGCGCGACGATTCCGCCGGAGCAGTTCACCATGCTCGTCCGGGCGGCCCGGATGCTTCTGGACAACGGCGCGCCCTGGCCAACCTCCGTCGAGCATTTGCTGATGGAGGTCGCCCGGCGCATCGAGCAGGCCGAGGCGGATCCTGGCGTTGCCCCGGCCGCGTCTGTGGGCGATGATGTTGTGGTGCTCCTGACGCAGTTCCTCGGTGCCGTTAAGCGACGTGAAGACCCTCCCGACTGAGCGTGGAGCGGCCCTAGAAGCCCCCGGCGTCCTCTTCGTGAGTGTACAGATATGCCTCGCCATACCCCTGGTGGGCGCTGGGGCACAATCTGCAACCGTAGCGAAACCTTCGGATCGTAATCACGAGCGTGGAGGCAGGATGCTCCGGCCCAGCACCAGGCCGCCATAGGTGGAGGCTCAATCCGCCTATGCAGTCTACGCGCCGCTACGCCGCACGACGTCTTGGAGCGGCATGCGAGAGGTGGTGGCTCGGCTATCCTCCCGGGATGCGCACATGCGGCAGATGGACCGCAAGCGGTCGCGACGCGCCAGGCCACGCTGCCGGCGCCCTATACCTCTGGCATGAACCGCTTCGCACTCATCGGCATCTTCGCAGCCCTGTTCGCCGGCATCTTGGTGATCGGCGGCACGTGGTCATACATGACGAGCATCAGTCCGGCCGTCGGGCCGGACACGAGCGCGACGCCCAACCCCACCGCCCAGCGCAAACAACCGTAGCTCGTCCCGTAGGCCCCACAGAAACCTGCTCCGGCGACTTGGGCGGATGATGGGGCCGGGCAGATCTCGAAATGGCCATCCCGAAGCGCCCGCGACCAATGATGCACTCGCGCGTTGTGGCATCGTCCAGCCTCGACCGGAGCGTCCGATGCTCATCCGATCCGTCCTGCTTCTCGTCGTCTTCACGTCGAGTGCTCAAGCTGCGGCGTTCGACGACGTGAAGGGATATCTGGCTTCCTGCCTCCAGTTCGAGATGAACGGGGCCGTTGCACAACGCGGGGCGACGCCGACATCCAAAGTCCGCCGCGCGCTGGAGCGGTGCGGCCCGGAGTTCGATCGCGTCGAGCGGGCAGATGGGCGGCGGCTACGCAGCGATGGCGGAATCAGTCCCTCGACCAAGGAGGTCATCCAGAGCGTCGTCAGCCGGAGCGGAAGCGGCGTCTCCAACGTCCGATACTAAGAACCCGATCGTTTCCAGGGTGACCAGGGACCGGGACTTCGCCATCGAACACTTGGCGTCCCGGCCGCTCATGTTCGCGGCCGCGTTTCCGCCCGCGCCTTGTCGAAGGCCTCGGGCCCATTGTCGCCTTCAGCAAGCATGTCCTTGCCGCCTTGCTCGGCCGTCGGCTTCACCTCGTCGTTTCGCGGTGCGCCGATGTCGCCGGGCTCGGACGCTCCGAGCGAGCGTGGCCCCTGTGAGGTCCCGCGGACCGGCAGGTCCTCATAGCCACGCTCGCCCGGCGGTGTCTCGGCTGGGTCGGTCTCGGGGCGTTTCGAGTCGATCATGATCGCGGCGCTCTCTGTGTCGGCCGTCGGACAGCGGATGGGCGGCCTGGATCAGGTCGGCTGCACCGCGGTGTCCTCCACCTCGGGATCATCCTCTTCCGGCACGGTCGGCTTTGGCGGCTCGATCTCATCGAGGCGGGACGGATCCTCGATCAACGCGCCTGGATCCTCGCCCGGCATCGGGGTGTCAGCCTGAGTCATGGTGCGCGCCTCCGTTCTTGAAGCGCTACGCTCCGTGAGCCCGGGCGTTCCCTTCCGGTGCCGCCGCGTGGGTGAACACCACCGAACGGCACTTATCGGGTCGCCTCCTCCGGCGCCGGCCGTTTCCGAGGCCGTGGCAGTCGCTCAACCCCTCAATGCTGTCACCGGGCCTGCCGCCACTTCAAATAGGCCTGGTAGATCTCTTCCTTTCCCGCTTGCCTGTTGGTCTGCGCCTGGAAGAAGCGATCGAGATCCGGTTGAGAGGCGATGTCCTGCTCGTGGTGGCGATCGAGCCACTCCTGGGCGGGGCGGAAGCGCGTCCAGCCGGCCACCGACGCCGCGAGGTTGACCTCGCGCCATTTCGGATGCCGCTGCGGGGCCAGGAACTTGTCGAACTGGCCGAAGAACGCGTCGACGAAGCGGACGAGCTTCTCGTAGCGCGGCGATCCCCGCGGACTGTTGTAGACCCCGAGGACCGTGCCGACGGCCACGGTCTCGACCGCATCGCCGCTGACGAATTTCGGATAATCCGCCTGCGTGAGGGTGGCCGGGACGTAGGCCTCGTTCATCGTGTCCGGATAGGGTGCCTTGACGAAGTGGAAGCGGTCCCCCGGATCGAAGCCCGCGATGAACGCCACGGGCTTGGCCGCCACGGAGACGACGGCCTGGATCTCGCCCTTGCGCAGCATCTCGAGCGCGGTCGGCTGGTCGACATTGACCGCCTCCACACCGATACCGAGCTCGCGGAACATGGCGCGGCCGCTGTAATCCGTGCCGCTGCCCTTGACGTCGAAGCTGACCCGCTTTCCGGCGAGATCGCCGATGGTCTGGATCGCGTTCGGCGCGATGATGTGCAGCTCGTCATTGAACAGCTTGGCGATGAACTGGATGTGCCGCTCGATGGTCTTGAGGCGCTTGTCCTGCCGCAGCTGCTCCAGCGTGTCGGTGCGGACGAAGCCGAGATCGATGCCCTTCAGGAACCGGATGTCGTAGGCGTTCTCGCCCGCACCCTTGCCAAGGATCGGCAGGATCCGCAGCTTGTCGCCATCATCCAGCACGAAGGCGAGGTCGGCGCCGATCCGGAAATAGGTCCCGCCGGGGGTTCCCGTCACCACCGTGACGGTGTTGGCGTTCATGCGCTCGCCAAGGGCAGCCTCCGTCATGGAATCGGGATGCGCCGAGGCCGACTCCGTGGCTCGCGCGGCGGGCCCTGCCACCAGGGCTGCAAGCCCGACGAGAGCGGCAAATCTGGCAAGCCTCGGCATGAATACGTCCCTTGCTGATCTGTCAGCCGTCCGTGATTGGGGGGCCTCAGCGACCCGTGGCGGCGAGGCGCCGCTCCTCCGTCCGGTCCTGGCGCGCGGCCTTGGCGTACAGGCTCTGAGCCAGATCCTGATTCGATTGCAGGCCGCGGACTTTCCAGGTCCGCAGCATCGCCGGGTCCCAGGTCTGCGCCAGCAGGAAGGTCGCGTTCGGCGCGTCGCGCGCCTGGGCGCGCTCCAGCAGGAGCCGGGCACCGCTGATATCGCCGAGCCGGATCAGGCCCTTGGCGCGCTCGACCAGCGGGTCGGCCGCCGCCGGTGGACGCGTGGGCATCGCGGGCCGTGGAAGGCTCGTAGCCTGAGCCCCGGCATCGGGTTTTTTGTCGGCGGTGGTGGGAGGCGCTGGGCGGTCGCTCGCCGCGATGCTTTCGCGGGGGGCGACAGGCGCCGCCGTCGGCACGGGGACATCGGAGGCCAGCACGTCAGGGTTGGCACTGGCGGCCAAGGTCCGGGACGGCGGACTCGTCTCGCGGATCTGCGCGGCAGGCTGCCCGACGTTGCCGGGCTCGTCGCCGCCAGCCGCCACGTCGCGGTCTAAGCGATCCGGCGTGAAATTGACGTTGAGGCGGCTCGACGTGACATCGATGTGCCCCCCGGATTCCGGAGTCCAGATCGCCGCAACGGAGAGCGCGAAGCTGCTCTCACGCGCATCGTTCTGCAGGATTTGGATCCCCGACAGATCCCAGGTGCTGACGTCGACATCGTTGTTGTCGCTGGTCGACGAAAACGTGTTGGTGGCGTCGCTGATCGTGACGCCCCGGGGAAGCCCGAGCAGCCTGATCGCCTCGATATAGACGTTCCGCACACGGACAAGCTTGATGTCCAGAGGCAGGGCGACGCCGATCTTTCCGGAGGCGTCATGGGTTGTGATCAGCAAATCCGATGATCTGCCTGGCGCCGAATCCGCAACGGTTCGGCCGATGGGCGAATCGGACTCGGAGCGATGACGATGATCCACGCTCTGTGCCGGCACCGGTCGGGACAGCGAGACCGTCAGACCGAGCGCTAGCGCAATCGACGTGCGTCCGCCCCATTTCCGGCAAGGCATTTCCATCGGATGCACTCCATGCCAGGTACTGTACTGCTAAACTTTTCACCGAATATAATATCTCCAATTCCGCGTCAATGAAGATGGATTATCGTCGGCTGCACTCCGCTAGACGATGGCGACGAACATAGTCGTCTTGGAAGCAGCACTCGGCGGAGAGTTTTGCGTGACCGCTGGGATCCCGTGCGGTGGGACCGGCGACGGGGCCCGTGCGATCGTTGCCGATCTGTGGTCGCGCTCCGCTCGCCGGAAGCATTGAGGGCCGCGATCCGGCGCGCGTCGCCGCGAAGCTGCCTTCGAGGAGGGCACTCCGCAAAGGCGTTTACGTCCGTGGCGCGTTCCGTCTGCCGTTGCCGTGTCCGTTCCCGGTGCCGAAATTTCCGTTGCCGTTCGTCTGATTGCCGTTGCCGTTGTTCGAGCCGACGTTGCCGTTGCCGTTGCCGTTGCCCGCTCCGATCGGCGAAATCAGCGTCTGCGGCCCATCTGATGCCGGCTGGGCAAGGGCGGGGATGCCGCCGGGCGCGGCCTGGGCCGCGATGGGCCCGAGCAGGCCCCACGCGAGAAGAGCAAGGATTCGATGCACGGCGCTCGGCTCCATCTCGGTCGTCGCCCTACGGGAACAGGTCTCCGTCTCGGGCCTCGATGCAGGTTCCGCCGCCGAACCGGTGTCCGCTTCGGCGGCGCGTGCTCTCAACGGCGGAAGAAGGACGGTAGCGACATGTTCCCGTTGAGGTTTCCGTTCCCGCCACCGACGTTGCCGTTGCCGTTGCTGCTGCCGCCGTTGAGGTTTCCGTTGCCGGCGCCGACATTGCCGTTGCCGTTGTGGGACCCGGAATTGTAGTTGCCGTTATAGGCGCCGACATTGCCGCTGCCGTTGCTCGCACCGGTGTTCCCGATGCCGTTGAACGCGCCCGCGTTGCCCGTCCCACCGTTGAAGGCACCGACGTTGTTCGAGCCGGAATTGAACGCGCCCATATTGCCGTTCACGATGGGCGTACCGCTGCCATTGCCGTTGCCGGTGCCATTTCCGGATCCGATGTTCCAGCTGCCGTTGTTGTTGCCGTTCAGGGATCCGAGGTTGCCGTTGCCGTTGCCCACACCGTTCCCGATGGAGAAGATCTGAGCCTGCGCCGGAACCGTGGTCGCGCCGACGAGCCCGAGGAGGGCCACGATGCGGAGTCGAGACTTCATCGCGTTGCTCCTTGTTCCGCGCCGGGGCATCTCCGGCCTGCCTCCGCCGACGGCCGTCCCGGACTGGACGGCGGTCACCTCATGCGTCTCAGGGCGTGCGACTCGGCGGTCGCACGCCTGTTCGCGGCCCGCTCAGCGGATCGTCAGGAAGCGAGGGCCGTTGTTGCTGCCGTTGCCGTTGCCGTTGGCGAGACCAGCATTGGCGTTGCCGTTCAGGTTGCCGTTGCCGACGGTGAAGCGGCCGTAATTGAAATTGCCGTTGGCATTGCCGTTCAGGCTGCCGGAGTTGAGGTTGCCGTTGGCATTGCCGTTGCCGCTGGCGCCGAACAGGTTGACGTTGCCGTTCAGGTTGCCGTTGCCGGAGCCGGAATTGCCGTTGCCGTTCAGGTTGCCGTTCAGGCTCCCGAAGTTGAAATTGCCGTTGCCATTGCCGTTCAAGGCGCCGGAATTGGCGTTGCCGTTGGCATTGCCGTTGCCCGAGCCGATGTTGCCGTTACCATTGCCGTTTCCGTTGCCCAGCGCCTGAGCCGACGCCATCGAAGGCATGCCGGCGAGGGCGAGAGCGGCGACGGCCGAGATCAGGATTGTCCTCATCGCGCATTCCTCCTGTCCGATGCATGCCCAATTCCATCTGCGGCTCGGGACATGCGGTCCGTTGCTCGGGGTGAGCAACGCGGTCAGGTTGCTGTGTTGGACAGGCCATGCATAGCCGTAAATCCGAGCTAACCTGTGTTGGTTACGCCTTTTGGATAAAAATGTGCTTGATTTCCGGGAATATGCTCGGATAATTATCGTCGAATGCAATAATCGTGCAAGCCGTTGGTGAGAACGGATTATAATGGCATTTTATTATCGGAATTCGCTCGAAAAAATGCAGATACCGGAGGCGAACATTGGGGTTTTGGTCGTAATGCCAGTGCGGTATATTGCTTAGAAAGCGGATTCATCCTCCGATGCCGATAGAGTCCGCGGTAAGGGAAGGGACGCGGCGGTGCAGCGCTTGGAACGCACGCGATCGGGTCGGAGGATAAAAGCCCAGCACGGGCTCTCGGCGCGCGAGCTTCGCGAGACCCTCGACGAGGTCGGCATCTGCACGTGGTCGCTCGACCCCGCGAATGGCCGGGTCGCCATCTCCGAGAATTGCCACCCCATCCTCGGCGTGTCGGCGCGGCGCCTGACCGATCACGACGCCTTCCAGGCCATCGTGCATCCCGAAGATCGCGCCGCACGGGCGGCGGCGGTCCGTGGCGCGCTGGAGCACGGCGGTCGCTACACCATCGAGTATCGCGTCCGCCAAGCCGACGGCGGGATACGCTGGGTGCGCTCCCACGGGCGGGCCGAACTCGGTCGCGGCACGCGTCCGACCCGCTTCCGCGGCATCGTCTACTGTATCGACGAGCATCGCCGGGCCGAGGCGCACCTGCAGCGCCTCCAGGCCGATCTCATCCACGTCTCGCGCCTCTCCGCCATGGGCGAGATGGCTTCGGCGCTGGCCCACGAGCTCAACCAGCCGCTCGGAGCGATCAGCAACTACACGACCGCCTGCGACCACTTCCTCTCGGAGCCGGGAAACGAGCAGATCGATGCGGCCCGCAGCGCGCTCGCCGCCGCTGCGCGGCAAGCGCAGCGGGCGGGGGCCATCATCCGACGCGTGAGGGATTTCGTCACCCGGGGCGAGACGGAGAGGCGGTCCGAGAGCGTCGCGGCGCTCCTCGAAGAGGCTTGCGATCTTGCCCTCGTCGGAACCCGGGAACAGGGCGTCGAGACGCGGATCGACCCGGGTCCACCCGGGATCCGCGTCCTCGCCGACCGCGTGCAGATCCAGCAGGTCCTGGTCAACCTGATCCGGAACGCCTGCGAGGCGATGCGGGACAACGCATGCCGGAACCTGGCGATCGTCGCGACCGCGCAAGACGATGGCGCGGTCCGCATCAGCGTCTCGGATACCGGGCCGGGCATCGCGGAAGCGGTTGCCGAGAGCCTCTTCCTCCCCTTCGTCACGACCAAGTCGACCGGCATGGGCGTCGGCTTATCGGTGAGCCGGTCGATCGTGCAGGCGCATGGCGGCACGTTCGGGGTGGACCGTCCCGCCACGGGGGGCGCCACCTTCCACTTCACCCTGCCGGCGGCTGAGGACTGACATGAAGACGGCCTCCATTTCGACGATCCACGTCGTGGACGACGACGAGGCGATGCGCCATTCGCTGGCACTCCTCCTCGGGGTGTTCGGGCATCGCGTCGCCGAGCATGCCGGCGCGGCGACGCTGCTTGAGGAGGCCAGCCGCCTGAACGGCTGCATCGTCGCCGATCTGCGCATGCCGCATATCGATGGCCTGGAGATGCTGGGCCGCCTCCGGGCCGCAGGCTCGATGGTGCCCGTCGTGATCATGACCGGACACGCGGACGTGCCGACCGCTGTGCGATGCATGAAGCTCGGAGCCTGCGATGTTCTGGAAAAGCCGTTCGAGGCCCCCCTCCTGCTCGACGCGGTCCGGGCGGCCCTCGTCGGGGACGACGGCCCCCAACCGACCGGCGACGACGCGGACTTCGCAGAGCAGGTCAACCGCTTGACCGGGCGCGAGCGCGACGTGCTTCACCACGTCCTGCTCGGGCGCACCAACAAGGAGATCGGGCAGGTGCTCGATATCAGTTATCGCACTGTAGAAATCCATCGTGCCAAGGTCATGACCAAAACCGGTTGCGGATGTGTTCAGGCTTTGGTACGAAGAGCCGCGCGAATATCCATGATATAAAGATTTTTGCATTTTTCAGTCGATGTTCGGATCATTGCGGATTATATCTGTATTCCAGCGATGATATTTCAAAAACACATGATCTGAATGTGAATTAAATTGATTTGGCCAATAAACGAACAATCAAAAATATAAGTACAAATACTTACGGGTTCGGTGTGAGTTCCCAAGCGTAACAATTTCTGCAACCAAGTGGTCAAGGCCCGGGTGAAAACCCACGGTCGCAGCCGCCAGATCCGGGCCTCACCGGGCATGCGAAGCGGACAGGCGGGAGGTCTCGCACATGGCGCGCCGGTTGCCCAACAATCTGATGACGCTCGGCATCGCGGCGGTCTCCGCCTTCGCCCTGCTCACCTACGCGAATCCCGATGTCGGCCTGTTCGGGTCCACACAGCGCGGATCGCCGGCGGCCGCTGCCGCGAACGAGCCTGTCGCCCCCGTGCCCGATGCGGGCCGCTTCATCACGGCGCCGATCCAGCGCGGCGCCCTGGAGCAGCTCATCACCGCCACGGGGACCGTGCAGCCGGTCGATACCGTCGAGGTGGGCTCGCAGCTGGCGGGGCAGATCGCCCGGCTATACGTGGACTTCAACGACCGGGTCCGCCTCGGCGATCCGCTCGCGGAGCTCGACCAGCGCAGCTTCATTGCCAAAGTCGAGGAGAACCGCGCGGCCCTCGACATGTCGGTGGCGAACGTGAAGGTTCAGCAGGCGCGTCTCGATCGGGCGCGGATCGACCTCGACAATGCCCGCGGCAACAAGGCCGTCCTTCAAGCCAAGGTCGAGAGTGCCCAGGCTGTGCAACTCGCGGCCGAGCGCAATCTCGACCGGAAGATAGCCCTGCGTTCCCGTGAGGTTGCCTCGCCGGCCGCTCTGGAAGAGGCGCAGACCGATCTCGCCTCCCGGAAGGCGCAGGCGCGGGAAGCGAGTTCGGTGCTCGACCTCAACGGCTTCGCGGTGGAGGCCGCCGTGGCCGAGGTGCGGCGCCTCGAAGCGGAATTCGCGCAAGCGCGGGCGGCGGTGCCTCAACGCCAGGCGAGCCTCAGGGGCGCCGAGATCGACCTCGACCGGACGGTGATCCGATCCCCCACGGACGGCGTGGTGGTCGGCCGCTTCGTCAACCAGGGGCAGACGCTGGCCGCGGGCCTGGATGTCCGAACCGCCTTCAACATCGCCAAGAACCTCGCCGAGATGGAGGTCCATGCCCGGGTGGACGAGACCGATATCGGCCGGGTCGCGGCCGGGCAGCGCGCGACCTTCGGGGTCGACGCCTATCCGGGCCGGCGGTTCGAGGCCGTGGTCCGGCAGGTCCGCAAGGCGCCGCTCGTGACGCAGAACGTCGTCACCTACACGGTCGTCCTCAAGACCGACAATCGCGACGGCCTGCTCCTGCCCGGGATGACCGCCCTGGTGAAGCTGACGATCCACAAGGACGAGGACGTCCTGAAGGTGCCGCTGGCGGCCCTGCGATTCCGCCCCGAAGGCAGCGTGCTCCGGGATCCGGCCGCCCCCGCGGTCTGGGTGCGGGGCGCGGATGGGGGCCTCGAAGCCGTCCGGGTCGAGACCGGAGCGACCAGCGCCGATCTGGTCGCGCTGCGGTCGGCCGGCCGCCTCGCCGAGGGCAGCGAGGTCGTGGTCGGGCAAGCCGAGATGCCGGCGGGCCGCCGCCTGTTCGGCGTGCGGCTGGGGTTCTGAGATGTCGCTCCTCGCCCTCGAAGCCGTGCACCGGACGTTCCAGGTCGGGACCGTCCCGGTGCCGGTGATCCGCGACATCACCCTCGGAATCGAGGCGGGCGAGTGCGTCGCCATCATGGGTCCGTCCGGATCGGGCAAGAGCACCCTGATGAACATGGTCGGGCTCCTCGACCGCCCGACCTCGGGGTCGATCCGCCTCGACGGCAAGGACACGGCGCGCCTGTCCGACGATGCCCGGGCCCGGATGCGCCGGGACTGGATCGGCTTCGTGTTCCAATCCTACAACCTGCTCGCGCGCAGCACCGCGGTGGAGAACGTGGAGCTGCCGCTGATCTATGCCGGCATGGAGCCGCGCTTGCGCCGCCTGCGCGCCCGGGCCGCCCTGGAATCGGTGGGCATGTCCGCCCGGGAGACGCATTTCCCCTCGCAGCTCTCGGGGGGCGAGCAGCAGCGGGTGGCGATCGCCCGAGCCCTCGTCGGCGAGCCGGCGGTCCTGCTCGCCGACGAGCCGACCGGGGCGCTGGACAGCCGGACCGGCGCGGAGATCCTCGACTTGGTCCGCCAGCTCAATCGCGCCGGGCAGACCGTCGTGATGATCACCCACGACGCCCATGTGGCGGCCCATTGCGCGCGCACGGTTCACCTGCGGGACGGCCGGGTGGTCGGCGACGTGCGCCAGCCCAGGCGGGTGGTTGCCGCATGAGCCTGTCCCAGACCCTCCTCGTCGCGCTGCGGTCCCTGCGCCTGAACCCGATGCGCAGCTTCCTCACCATGCTCGGCATCGTGATCGGCGTCGCCTCGGTGGTGACGGTGCTGGCCATCGGCAGCGGAGCGCAGGGGCGGGTCGCCGAGCAGATCCGGGCCGTCGGCGCGAACGTCCTGATGATCAATCCCGGCGCCGCCCGGAAGGACGGGGTCCGGTTGAAGGCCGGCACCCGCCTGACGCTCACGGAGGGCGATGTGGCCGCGATCCTGGCGCAGGTGCCGCAGATCCGGGTCGCAGCCGGGTCCTTGTCCGGGAGCGCGCAGATCGTGCGCGAGAGCCGGAACTGGAACACCACCGTCAACGGCACCACGAACGGGCACTTCCTCGTGCGCGACTGGACGCTGAAGGGCGGCCGCACCTTCAACGGGACCGAGCAGAACACCGCCGCCAAGGTCGTCGTCCTGGGCAGTGCGGTGGCGAAGGAGCTGTTCGGACGCGACAACCCGGTCGGGGCCGAGGTGCGCATCATGAGCGTGCCCTTCGAGGTGATCGGCGTGCTCGATGCCAAGGGACCGGACCAGGACGACGTGGTGTTCGTTCCTCTGGAGACGGCCAAGCTGCGCTTCCTCGGCAGCGCCAGCGGCGTGAACCGCGACGCCGTCGCCTACATCGTGGCCAAGGCCGTGTCGGACGAGGCGATGACCCGGGCGCGCACGGAGATCGAGGAGCTTTTGCGCCAGCGCCACCGCATCCTCGAAGGGCAGGAGGACGACTTCAAGGTCTCCGACCCGGCCGCCGCGATGGATGCCCAGCGCGGCGCCACGCGCACCATCGCGCTGCTGCTCACCTCCGTGGCGGGCGTGTCTCTGCTGGTCGGCGGGATCAGCATCATGAACATCATGACGGTCACGGTGACCGAGCGCACCCGGGAGATCGGGATCCGGCGCGCGGTCGGCGCGCGCGGCACGGACATCCGGCTCCAGTTCCTCGCGGAGGCCCTGGTGCTCTGTCTGCTGGGCGGTCTGGCCGGCGTCGTCGTCGGGAGCGCGATCTCGCTGACGGTGGCCCGGTCGGCGGGCTGGGCGACGATCATCGACGCGCAGGCGATCGTCCTGTCAGTGGGATTCTCGGCGCTGGTCGGCCTGTTCTTCGGATACTACCCGGCCCACCGAGCCTCTCGGCTCGATCCGGTCGATGCTCTCAAGATGGAATGATGGACCCGTCGGACGTGTTCCGGCGCAGAAGGAGGTAATGATGATCCAACCGTCCGCGCGAACCGCTCTCGCCGACACCCGCCTCGCCTTGACCGCACGCGAGCGGGAGATCATCCGGCATATAGCGCTCGGCGCGCAGAATGACGGCATCGCTTACGAGATGGGGATATCGACCAATACTGTCAAAACCCATATCGGCAACATCATGCGCAAATTCGGCCTGCACAACAGGACCCAGATCGCGATGCTGCTCACGCCCCATGTGACGCCCGCCGCACCCGTCCGGCACGGCCGCGTCCCGCCCGCTCGCCTCACGCCGTAGCCGACGGCGCCGGTCAGCGGGGGGGCTCTGCCTGGGCGCGCCGGCGCCGCTTCGCCGGGGCGCGGCGGGAAACGGCGGGCTCGAGCTCGGATCGGGTCTCCGCGCCGAGGTCGGCGACGGCGGGATAGTCCGCGGAGGGCGCAAAGCCGACCGCCCGCTGCGTCTCCGCGCCGGAGCCGGCGAGGCAGCGCACGCCCTCGACGGCCAGCGCCAGGGCGACGTCGGGATCGTTGCACAGGATCTGCGTGGCCGCGACCCTGTGGCCGAGGCTGTACAGGGTCCGGGCATAGAGGCGCAGGTTGCACCCCTTGTCGGTCAACGTGCCGCCGAGGGTGACGCCGATCCCGGGGCCGGCCCCGCCGACGCTCGCGCTGCCGAGGCAACTCTCGATCCCCGCGGCCGCTAGACCCGGCGCCCAAACGCTCGGCGTGTTCCGCCCGCTGCCGCCGCCGATGCTTACCGAACTCGACGAGCCCGCCGCTGCGGCGGCCGCCAGCGCGTTGTTGCTGCCGTTGCCGTTGCCATTCCCGTTGCCGGCTCCGGAATTGCCGTTCCCGTTCCCGGCGCCCACTTGAGCCTGCGCGGCCGTCGCCATCACGAGAGCGAGCCAGAGGAAGAGCAGACGATTCACGAGCAACCCTCACCTCGGCGAAGAGCAGCAGAGGCCACACGGCATCAGCCCATGGTTCAAAGTCTGCCGCGGCTCGTCAATGGCTCCTGCCGTCTGGAAGAGTACTCATATCCTGAATACTTGATCCTATCTGGCGAATTTTGAGGTGTGCGGCAAAAATAGCGACACCCGTTCGGACGGCCTGGCACCCGGTCCCTAAGCGTTAAGAACGATCCCATAGCGGTATCACTCTGCGCCTGTCCGGACTGGTATTGTGGACCGAGCCAAATCCGGACGGGACGGTTATTGAGCGTGAGCGGTATGCAGCGGGCCGATCGCGGAAACGTCGAGAGGGCCTTTGTCGGATATGGACTAAATTCGGCGTTTCCAGAATACCGAAACATGCCGACCTCTGCGTTCGAAAGTCTTAGACTGGCTGGTGGGCGACCGCGTTGCGGCGACGCCGGGCGGTCGGAGCCCGCAACGTTCGAGCAGGGGGGGGCGCAGCATTTACCGGCCGGCCCGGTCGACCTCCGCCCGGGCATCGGCGAGCGCCTGTTGAAATCCGCCGTCGCGCAGCAGCGCCTCGGCGATGATCGCGGCGGCGATCGTTCCGGCTTCGAGGTCGGACGGAAAATGCGTGCCGGCCTCGAAGCGGTTCCGGCCGTACTGGTCCGCACGGGCGAACAGGGCCTCCCGCTTCTCCGGCGCCAGGATCCCGAGCACGGTCGCCGCCAGATACCCGAAGGTCGCGTGGCCGCTCGGATACGATGTGCTTCCGGAACGGTGGCCGAAGGTGCGCAGATCCGGATCGAGGGTATAGGGCCGCTTGCGGCCGATCGCCGACTTGGCCGCCAGCACCGCCAATTCGCCGTCCTGGAACACGTGCTCGATCAGGGCGGCAAGCTTCGGCATGCGGGCGGCCGTGAAGGCCGGTCCGAGCACATCGGCGAAGCGGTCGAGGGTGCAGGGCAGGTTGGCGGTGATGCGCCGCTCGTCCTCCGTGGTTCGCGCAGCGACCGCCGCGCGCACGGCGGCGAGATCGGCAGCCTCCGCCGCGGAGCCCGGCGCCGGGGTCGGCGGCAGGACGCGCTGGAGCGCCAGCGCCTCCGGGTCGATCCAGGTGGCGTGCAGCTCGGCCGCCGCGAGGGGCGCCAAGGGAAGAGCGGCCCAGACGAGGGCCAGGAGCGCGCGGGACAGAGGGTGCATGGCGTGGGCTCCTCAGGCGTTTCCGGCCGGTGCGGGCTCGGAGCCGGCCCGCTCCGTGGCGGTCTCGGGCATGGCGAGCCAGAGCAGCGCCAGCGCGAGGAGCGCGACGCCCCCGCAGACGAGATAGGCGGCCTGGAAGCCCGCGTGCTGAACGAGGCTGCCCGCCACCACGAAGGAGAGCGCGGCGCCCGCGCCCTGGAGTGTGCCGACGAGCCCCTGCGCGAGGTTGTAGCGGCCGGTGCCGCGCATCACGTCGGCCAGGACCAGGGATTTCGACGCGCTCAGGAGCCCCGCGCCCACGCCGTCGAGGAACTGCACCGCGATCAGCCAGATCGGATCACGCCAGAGCGTGTAGAGCAGCGCCCGGAGCGGCAGGGCCACGAAGGCGGCGAGCAGCAGCGGCTTGTGTCCCCAGCGGTCGGCCCGGCGCCCGACCAAGACGGCCATCGGCACCATCACGATCTGCGCGCCGACGATGCAGACCGAGACGATGACCGACGACCATTCCGGCCGGTCCCGTCCGACCTCCTGGGCGACGAGAGTCAGCAGAGGCGCGTTGGCGAAGTGGAACAGGCCGACGCAGACGGCGAAGACGACGAGCGGCCGGTTGCCGAGAAGTGTTCGGAGACTTGCGGGTGCGGTGCCGGCGTTGCCCTCCGTCTCGCCGCGGGCCCTTCGCGCGTCGATCGCCCGGCGCGGGATCGAGAACAGGGCGGCGGCAGCCACGATGCACAGGGCCGGCACCAGCAGGAACACCGCCCGGTCCGGAAGCAGCCAGCCGATCCCACCGATCAGCAGCGCGATGACGACGTTGCCGGTGCGCTCCAGGGCGGCGTTGCGCCCGAGCCGCCGGGTGAGCTGCCGGCGCGGGACCAGGCCGAGGGTGAGCGCGGCCACGGCGGGGCTCAGGATGGCCCCCGCCACCGCGAGGACGGTGGAGGCGATCAGGACCGGCCAGAAATGGGGCGCCACGGCGATCACGGCGGTCGCCACCGCCAGGGCGATGAGCGCGGCGAGCAGCACAAGGCGCTTGTCGCGCACCGCGTCGATCGCGGCCCCGAGCGGCGCCTGGAACAGGATGCCGACGAGGCCCGCCACGGTCCCGACCAGCCCGACCGCGCCGTCGCTCCAGTCGCGCTTCACGTAGAGATAAACGTTGAGATACGGCTTGATCGCGCCGTTCACGTCGACGAGCGCGAGGTTCAGCGCGTCGAGCGCGGCCGGTCTAAAACCCGTCCGTTGGGACCGCTGGGCCGGGCGGGCGTCGTCCTGATCCATGGTCCTGCTTCTTGGCCGGTGCATTGCGACCGTGATCGCCTCGCGCTCACGCGGTCACCCGGCGCGGCGTTACCTAGCTGCCGGGTCGGCGAAGGCAACGCGTGGGTGCCCGCCGGGCGGCGGTCTCAGCGTAAGGCTTTGAAGAGGATCGCGAAGATGGCGTTCGCGGTTGGGTCTGAGACCCGTGCCATCGTCTCCGGACGTCAGCAAAAAGCCTTTCGGTTGCAGACGGCTCCGGGTAGCACGGTGGCAGCGGTCAGCCCTGGCATGCGTATATCCGGGCTCGCGGCGACGCCGCCCGCCGGAACGATCCCTCGCCGCCCATGTGCGGCCATCGCCGACGGAGACGCGCCCATGAGCGACACCCAGGACCGGACCGCGCTGGTGACGGGGGCGGCCCGCGGCATCGGGCTTGCCGCCGCAGCCCGGTTCCTCGCGGACGGGTGGCGCGTCGCACTCCTCGACATCGACGGTCCGGGCGTGGAGGCGGCGGCCGCCCGCCTCGACCGGCCGGAGGCGGTGCTGGCCGTGACCGCGGACGTCTCCGATCCGGCAGCGGTCGAGGAAGCGATGCGGCGGGTCGCCGACCGGTTCGGGCGCCTCGACGCGCTGGTCAACAACGCCGGCATCGCGATCTTCAAGCCGCTGATGGAGACCACCTTCGCGGATTGGTCGCGGGTGCTGGCGGTGAACCTGTCCGGGCCGTTCCTGTGCACGCAGGCAGCCGTGCCGCTGCTCGCCGCGCGCGGCGGTGCGATCGTGAACATCACCTCGATCTCGGGCCTGCGCGCCTCGACGCTGCGGACCGCCTACGGCACCAGCAAGGCGGCTTTGGCGCAGCTCACCAAGCAGCAGGCGGTCGAGCTGGCGCAATTCGGGATCCGGGTGAACGCGGTCGCCCCCGGCCCGGTGGACACCGCGATGGCCAAGGCGGTCCATAGCCCCGAGATCCGCGCGGATTACCACGACGCCGTCCCCCTCGGGCGCTACGGCCTGGAGACGGAGCTCGCGGAGGCGATCGTGTTCCTCTGCTCCGAGCGGGCCTCCTTCGTCACCGGCCAGCAGCTGGCCGTGGACGGCGGCTTCGAGGCGACGGGGATCGGCCTGAAGACCCTGCGCGGGGAGCGGCGGGACTGAGCGCCGCACCGGCCGGATCAGACGGTTTCCGGACGATCGCCTCGCAGCCGTCCCGCCTGCGCGGGCGAGGCGATCCGAGGGTGCCGACCCTGGCCGGTGTCGCGCCGCCTTCGCGCAATCGCTTCTCTCGTCGGGACGCCTCCGTGGCCGCCCCGAGCCCCCCGTTTGTCGCGGCGCGTCATTTCTGGATACAATCTACCCTCGTTTCGAGGTGTCCATGTCCGCTCCGGCCTCCCCGCCGCCCGCCGCCGATCGCCTGCGCCACAAGACGGTCTCCGCGGCCGTCACTGAATCGCTCCGGCAGCGCATCCTGAACGGCGAGTTCGCGCCCGGCATCCAGTTGCGCCAGGACGCGCTGGCGGAGGAATTCGGCATCAGCCGCATCCCGGTCCGGGAGGCGCTGCTGCAGCTGGAGGCCCAGGGGCTGGTCAGGATCGTGCCGCATCGCGGGGCCGTGGTCACCGGCCTGTCCGTCGAGGAGGTCGAGGACATCTTTCGCCTGCGCGAGCAGCTCGAACCGCCGCTTCTGGCGCTCTCGGCGCGCCGCTTCTCCGAGGCGGATTACCGGAGGCTGCGCGGCCTGACCGACGGGTACGGCGCGGCGCTCGCGGCCGGTCAGGTCGACCGATGGGGCGAGCTGAACCGGAGCTTCCACCTCGATCTGCTGCGCTACGCCGATCGCCCCCGCTCCCTCAGCATCGTCTCCGGGCTGCTCCAGGATTGCGATCGCCCGACACGGCTTCAGCTGTCCGCCTCCGGGGACACCGCCCGCGCCGACCACGAGCACACGCAGATCGTGGCTTTGTGCGAGGCCGGCCGGATCTCCCAGGCGGCCGACCTCCTGCAGGCTCATATCGCGCATGCCGCTGTCTCGCTCGTGGCGATCTATCGGCAGGCCCATGCCGAGTGAGGAGCTCCCCGCAGACGCCGCGGAACAGGCGCCTTGACGTGTTCGCAGATTTTATACAATCTACAAAAACCGAATCGGCGAGGGCGTCGTGGCTGAGCACGCATTGGTGACGGAGGGGCTGACCAAGGCGTTCGGAGGCTTCACGGCCGTGCGCGGGGTCGACTTCGCGGTCCGCCGCCATGCAATTCACGCGCTCATCGGCCCGAACGGCGCCGGCAAGACCACGTTCTTCAACCTGCTGACGAAGGTCCACACGCCGACCGGCGGGCGCATCCTCTATGAGGGGACCGACATCACCCACGAGAGTTCGGCGGCGATCGCCCGACGGGGGATCGTGCGCTCGTTCCAGATCTCGGCGACCTTCCCGCACATGAGCGTGCGCGACAATGTCCGCGTCGCGCTGCAGCGGCGGCTCGGAACCCAGTACGCGTTCTGGCGCTCGATCCGGTCGCTGTCGGTGCTGGACGACGAGGCCATGGCGCTCCTGTCCGATGTCGGCCTGGCGGATTACGCCGAGGCGAACGCCGCCGACCTGTCCTACGGGCGCAAGCGGACCCTGGAGATCGCCACGACGCTGGCGCTGGATCCGCCCCTGCTCCTGCTCGACGAGCCGACCCAGGGCATGGCCATCGACGATGTCGACCGGATCAAGCGCCTGATCCGGCGGATCGCCGTCGGCCGCACCATCCTGATGGTCGAGCACAACATGTCGGTGGTGGCCGATCTCTGCGATACCATCACCGTGCTCCAGCGCGGCGAGATCCTGGCTGAGGGCAGCTACGACGCGGTCTCCGCCGATCCCGGGGTGAAGGCGGCCTATCTCGGAGGCGGGAATGCCTGAGGTGGAATCGCCCGAGGTGGAATTGCCCGAGGCCGCCACCGCCCTGGAGATCCGCGGGCTCGAAGCCTGGTACGGCGAGAGCCACGTCCTGCACGGCATCGACGTCACGGTGCGCGAGGGCGAATGCGTGACCCTGCTCGGCCGCAACGGCGCCGGGCGCAGCACCACCCTCAAGGCGATCCTCGGCCTGACCGACCGCCGCGCCGGCTCGGTGCGGGTGCGCGGGCAGGAGACGATCCGGCTCAGCACGCACAGGATCGCCCGGCTCGGCCTCGGCTACTGCCCGGAGGAGCGCGGCATCTACCACTCGCTGACCACGCAGGAGAACCTCACCCTCCTGCCCCGCCTCGGGCCCGACGGGATGTCGGTGGCCGAAGTGCTGGCGCTGTTCCCGAACCTCGCCGAGCGGGCCGATAGCGGCGGCGGCCGCCTCTCGGGCGGCGAGCAGCAGATGCTGGCGCTCGGCCGCATCCTGACCACGGGCGCCCGCATCCTGCTGCTCGACGAGATCACCGAGGGCTTGGCCCCGGTCATCGTCGAGGCCCTCGGCCGGGCGGTCGCCCTGCTCAAGAGCCGGGGCTTCACCATCGTGCTGGTCGAGCAGAACTTTCACTTCGCCCGCCACCTCGCCGACCGCCATTACGTGATCGAGAATGGCCGCGTCGCGGCCGAGATCCCGGCGGACGAGGTGGCGGCACGGGAGGCCGAGGTCGGGCGCCTGCTCGGCGTGTGAGGCCTGCAAGATTGAACAGTCGGGACGAACAGGAGGCCAGGAACATGCGGTCACGGTTCATCGGTTACGTGCTCGGCGCGTCGCTCGCGTCGGCCCCCCTGCCAGCGCTCGCCGCCGAGCCGGTCAGCGACGGTGTCGTCAAGATCGGCATCCTCAACGACCTGTCGGGGATCTATTCCGACTTCACCGGGCGCGGCTCGGCGGTGGCGGCGCAGATCGCCATCGACGAGATCGGCGGCAAGGTGCTGGGTGCCCCGGTCGAGCTCATCGCCGCCGACCATCAGAACAAGCCCGACATCGCCGCCAACCTCGCCCGGGAATGGTTCGACCAGGGCAAGGTCGACATGATCGCCGACTTCCCGACTTCCTCGACGGCGCTCGCCGTGATGGAGATCGCCAAGCAGAAGAACCGGGTGACGATGCTCTCGGCCGGGGTCGCCATGGCGGCGATCAACGAGAAGTGCTCGCCGCTCAACGCGCAGTGGATGGTGAACACCTACGCGCTCGCGGCCGGCACCGCCAAGGCGCTGCTGAAGACCGGCCGCAAGACCTGGTACTTCGTCACCGCCGATTATACCTTCGGCCACTCCCTCGAGAAGGACGCCTCCGCCATGGTGGAGGCCGAGGGCGGCAAGGTGCTCGGCGTCTCGCGCCACCCGTTCCCGGGCGGCGACTTCTCCTCCTTCATGCTGAAGGCGCAGGGGAGCGGCGCGCAGGTGATCGCGCTCGCCAATGCCGGCAGCGACACGATCAACGCCGTCAAGCAGGCCGCCGAGTACGGTATCGGGCGCAGCGACAAGCAGGTGATCGCCCCGCTGCTGACCTACATCACCGACGTGAAGAGCCTCGGGCTGGCCAAGGCCCAGGACATGTACCTCACGGAAGCGTTCTACTGGGATTACGACGACCGCTCGCGCGCCTTCGCGGAAAAGTACTTCGCCAAGATGAAGCGCATGCCGAGCGCCTCGCAGGCGGCGGTCTACTCGGCCGCGCTCAGCTATCTCAAGGCGATCGAGGCGGCCGGCACCGACGAGGCCGGCGCGGTGATGGGCAAGCTGCGCACCATGACGATCGACGACGCGGTGATCCGCAACGGCAAGCTGCGCGCCGACGGCGCCCTCGTCCACGACATGCTGCTCCTGCAGGTGAAGAAGCCGGCGGAATCGAAGCGCGACTGGGACTTCTACAACGTCCGGGCGGTCCTGAAGGGCGACGAGGTGTTCCCGAAGCCCTCGGATTCCTGCCCGCTCAACGCCAAGGGCTGAAACGCTGTCGCGCAAGGGCGCGCACCGGCCTCCGGGATGGCGCGCGTCCCCTCCCCGGTGTGGCAGCGGACTACAGAGGGTTGCATGGCGGGCGCGGTCACATCGTCGCTCGCAGAAAGCGAAGGTCCCCTCTCCCGAGCGGGAGAGGGACAGGGTGAGGGATGCGACATCTCCGGAAAGACCTGGCCCCTCACCCCAACCCTCTCCCGCTCGGGAGAGGGGGCACGTCGAGCCCTGCAAGAGCGACCGTGTCTCGACCCTGCGTAGCCGTAGCCCTTGTGGCGCATCCCCGAAAAGACAGCTCGACCCCTCCAACCCGCCGGTGACCCCACGATGGACATCACCTTCCAGGCCTTCATGGCCCAGCTCACCATCGGCCTGATCGGCGGCTGCTTCTACGCCCTGCTGAGCATGGGGCTCGCGATCATCTTCGGGCTGCTCAACATCATCAACTTCACCCACGGGGCGCAGTTCATGATGGCGGCGTTCCTGGCCTGGATCGGGCTCACCCAGATCGGGCCGTGGCTCGGCTATCCGGACGTCCAGATCAGCTTCTGGGTCGCGCTGGTGCTGGCGCCGCTCTGCGTCGCCCTGTTCGGCATGGTCATCGAGCGCACGCTGCTGCGCCGGCTCTACCATCTCGACCACCTCTACGGCCTGCTCCTGACCTTCGGGGTGGCTCTGGTGATGGAGGGGGCGTTCCGCTACGCGTTCGGCGTCTCCGGCCAGGGCTACGAGCCGCCGGAGATCCTGCAGGGGCCGGTCGATGTCGGCTTCATGCTGCTGCCGAAGTACCGCATCTTCGTGGTCGTGGCCTCGCTGCTGATCTGCTTCGGCACGTGGTACCTGTTCGAGCGGACCAAGCTCGGCGCCTACCTGCGCGCCGGCACCGAGAACCCGCGCCTGCTCCAGGCCTTCGGCATCAACGTGCCGGTGATGATCACCCTCACCTACGGGTTCGGCGTGGCGCTCGCCGGCATCGCCGGGGTGCTGGCCGCGCCGATCATGCAGGTGACGCCGCTGATGGGCGGCAACCTGCTCAACATCGTCTTCGCCGTGGTGGTGATCGGCGGCCTCGGCTCGATCCTCGGCGCGATGATGACCGGCCTCGCCCTCGGGCTGATCGAGGGGCTGACCAAGGTGGTCTACCCCGAGGCCTCCACCGTGGTGGTGTTCGTCATCATGGCGCTGGCCCTGCTGGTGCGCCCGGCCGGCCTGTTCGGCCGCGAAGCCTGAGGGGAGCCGATGTCGAACACCTTCAAGATCTTTCTCGTCCTGGTCGGGCTCGCCCTGGTCGTGCCGTTCGTGCCCGGGCTGATCTACCCGGTCTTCGTGATGAAGGTGATGTGCTACGGGCTGTTCGCCTGCGCCTTCAACCTGCTCCTGGGCTTCACCGGGCTCGTCTCCTTCGCGCACGCTGCCTTTCTGGGCAGCGCCGGCTACGTCACCGGCGCCCTGATGATCCGCTTCGGCAACCACCCCCTCGGGATGCCGGCGGCGTTCGTGGCGGGCGTCGCCGCGGCGGCATTCGTCGGCTTCGCCATCGGCGGCCTCGCGATCCGGCGGCGGGGCATCTACTTCGCGATGATCACCCTGGCGCTGTCGCAGATCGTCTACTTCCTGGCGGTGCAGTTCCGCTGGACCGGCGGCGAGGACGGCCTCCAGGGCATCCCGCGCGGCAGCCTGTTCGGCCTCGACCTCACCTCCGACACGGTGATGTACTACGTGACGCTGGCGCTGTTCGCCGCCGGCTTCCTGTTCGTCGACCGCGTGGTCCACTCGCCCTTCGGCCAGATCCTGCAGGCGGTGCGGGACAACGAGGCCCGGGCGACCTCGCTCGGCTACGACACCGACCGGTTCAAGCTCCTGGCCTTCGTGATCTCGGCGGCGGTGGCCGGCTATGCCGGGGCGATGAAGGCCCTGGTGTTCCAGCTCGTCTCCCTCAACGACGTCTCGCTGCACACCTCAACCGAGGTGGTGCTGATGACCCTGCTCGGCGGCGTCGGCACGATCTTCGGGCCGCTGCTCGGGGCCGGGCTGGTGGTCGGGCTGCAGAACTACCTCGCGACCATCGGCGACCTCGTGACCGTGGTGATCGGCCTGATCTTCATCGTCTGCGTCTCGTTCTTCCGGCGCGGCGTCGTCGGCGAGTTCTTGCACCTGCGTCGGCGCCGGGCCGAGCGGGCCAAGAGGCGCCCGGTCCTGAACGCCACCCGCGATCCCGCGCCGGCCGCCGAGGCGGCCTGAGCCGCGAAGACCCGCCCGGATGGGCCGACAGAGTTCGCCGCCGCGCCGCGTAAGGCGTGGGCGAAGCCATGGCCGCGCGACCCGCGCGCGGTGCTGTTCAACCCGTTGACGCAGAAGGAAAATCGACCATGTGGACAGGTGTCATCCCCGCCGTCACGACCAAGTTCAAGCCCGACGGCAGCCTCGACCATGCCGAGATGGAGCGCTGCTTCAGCTTCCAGATGGAGGCGGGCTGCGACGGCATCATCGTCTGCGGATCCCTCGGCGAGGGGCCGATGCTGTCCCACGACGAGCGCATCGACGTGCTCAAGCGGGCCCAGTCGGTCACCAAGGGCAAGCCGACCCTGCTGACCGTGGCCGAGGCGGGCACGCGCGAGGCCTGTGATCTCGCCGCCAAGGCGGCCAAGGCCGGGGCCAGCGGCCTCATGGTGGTGCCGAGCCCGATCTACCACACCGACCCGGCCGAGACGGTCGAGACCCTGCGGGCCGTCGCGGCCGCGGGCGACCTGCCGGTGATGATCTACTCCAACCGCGTCGCCTACCGGGTCGACGTGACCCCCGAAATCATGGAGGAGCTGGCCGCGGATCCGCGCTTCGTGGCGATCAAGGAATCCTCGGACGACATCCGCCGCACCACCGAGATCATCAACCGGCTGGGCGACCGCTATGCTGTGCTCACCGGCGTCGACAACCTCGCCCTGGAGGCCCTCGCGGTCGGCGCCTGCGGCTGGGTCGCCGGCCTCGTCTGTGCCTTCCCGGCCGAGACGGTCGCGATCTACCGGCTGATGCAGGCGGGCCGCCTCAAGGAGGCGCTGGCGATCTACCGCTGGTTCAGGCCGCTCCTCGACCTCGATGTCTCGACTTACCTGGTCCAGAACATCAAGCTCGCGGAAGCCCTGGCGATCAACTCGACCGAGCACGTGCGCGGCCCGCGCAAGCCCCTGTCCGGCGCCCGGCGCGCCGAGGTCGAGGCGATCGTGCGCCAGGCGATCGAGAGCCGCCCTGCCCTGCCCGCGGCGGCGTGAAAGCGATCGACGGAAGGGACGTCGCAAACGCGATGGTCCTGCCAGGCTCACGGCCCCGGCTCAACCCGGGCGGTGAGCCTCTACCGCTCGCTCAGCGGCCGACGCCGACTCCAGTGCCGCCGCCGATCGGGCCGATGGCATTCGGGCCGGTATTCGGGGCGGGCGTCGCGGCCTGGTTCCGCTCGATGTTCATCTGGAGCGTGTTGCCCTGCGTCGTCTGCTCCTGACGCAGGGAACGCATCTCGCTGTTGTATTCCATGGATTGGTTCGCGGCGTTGGGATTGTTCTGCCGCACTTGCGCCAGGACGGGGGTGGCGACGATCGGCGAGAGGCAGAGGGCGGCAAGGAGAAGGGGGCGCATGGTCAGGCTCTGAAAGAGTCAATGGGGTTATAGAGTCGAAGCGTTCGGCGCCCGACCAGTTCCGCCCAGGGGCAGCGACTTGATGCATCAGGGCGGCGCATCGCGGTCTTGGCCTGACCGCGCTCGCTTGCGGCGAACCGGTGTCCACGTCGTCGGAGCGCGGCCTAACAGCCGGTGCAGACGCGCGGATCCCATTTCGGCAGGGGCTTCAGCGGCGGCAACGATCTTGGCGCCGGGTCAGTGGTGGTCACACTCTGCTCGGGAAGCGTGACCGCGGCGATTGTCTTGCCATCGACGCCGGCGGCTTCACCCTGGACCGGCTCGGCCGCGGCCGGCCGGTCGATGCTGCCGGTCGGATCGGGCTCGAGCGCGTGCGCGGCGCCGAGGCTGAGCGCAACGGCGAAAAAACCGGCGGCGAGAGGGCGGATGACGATCATGGGGGCTCCGCCGGCACAACGTGATGCGGATGGCAGGGTTCAATCCCCCTCCCCGTCTGCCGTGCGGCGTTTTAGGGCGTCGGCCCCGATGCCCGATGGGGCGCAGCCCTGCGGCGTGTCAGGAGCGCCGCGGGCGCAGCGACGATGCCGGCAGGATCGTCGCGTGCCAACGGTCGTCGTCCTGCGGTACCCATGGGCGCTCGACGGGCGGTTCGGGCAGCCGGTACGCGACGCGGCTCGACCCGATCGGCCATGCGACCGGCGCCCTGTGGAGCTGCGCGAGCTTCCGCGGGGGCAGGCGCTTCGCCAGCCGGATGGGATGCGCCTGCAAGGCGAGCCTGCGGCGGTCGCGCCGCTGGAGCCGGGCATAGCGCTTGCGCAGCTGGGCGAGCCGCACCTTGGCCCGGGGGCGGGGCGTGGCGATCTTCACGCGCGGGGCCGGTTGCGCCAGCGCGATCAGGCTCGGCTTGTCGTAGTTGACCGGCGCGACGCGGTTGGCCGCGGTGATGCAGCCGGTGCAGATCGACCCGGAAAGCTGCTGCCAGGTCCGCTGCTGTCGCTCGGCAATGAGCGCGCTCCGGTCGGGACCCGGATTGGGCTGTTCCGTGGCCCGGCTCGCCGGAATGGCCGCGCTGATGGACGGCAAAGCAATGGCGAATGCAGCAAGCGTGGCCGCCAAGGAGTGTAGAACGCGCTTCATGACCCATCTCGGCGGTCATCCGAAGCCGCCAAGCTTCCTGTTGCCCGGTGGGCGCGGTCGCGCAAACCGTTTTCTTGGGTCTTCGGTACTCAATACGTATGCCGCGGGCGCGGTTTCGGACGGGCCGCGCCGGCGATGCTTCGCGCACCTGGATTTGATTAGCGCAAGATTATCGGGAATTTTCGGTCATCAATTTGTGTCTAAGTCTTGTCTATCGGCCATTCTCGCGGCTGTTGATTGGACAAATCCCTAATTTGTTGTTAATGCAGCGGGGCTCGCGGCCTGCGGCAAGGCCGAGTCTCTTCAGGGCGATCATGATCTCTGTGAAGCGGATTGCGGCTCTAGGCTTGGTGCTCCTGGCGGGGGCGTGCTCGCGTCTGCCGAACGTTCCGACGGCCTACAGCGCATTGCCGCGCACGCCGGCATCCGGCGCTGCCGTTTCGGCGGTTCCGGAGTCTCCCGCCGAGACGGTCGCCGCCCTGCCGCGCATCGTCATTCCCGGGACCCTGACGGTCCCGGTGGCGGTGGAGCCGCACGGCCTGAACCCGAACGCGGCCCTGGACACCTCCCGGCGCAGCCGCATGAGCTGGGAGACGCTGCGCCCCGGCGAGCTCCTGAAGCCGCCGGTTCTCGCCGCGGCGGGCCGTCCGGTATCGGCCAATACCGCGCCTCAGACCTACGACCGCGAGGCGGCGATGGACCGCCTGCTGAAGGGCGGCCGGAACGCCGCGAGCGGCATCTGCTCCGGGTGCTGATCTTGCGTTGCCGGGATGCGGCATGGTTAGCCGATGACGTCCCGGCGCGCGCTCGGTTTACGCGGCGTTAACGTGTCCTCTCCACCTTGTATCGAGCGACCCGAGGGAGGCGTGGCATGGGTGCCTTGAAGGCGGAAGACGAGCAGGCGGTCGAGCGCCTGACGCTGCGGCTCCTCCAGGACGCCTATTGCGACCTCGCGGCCGTGCTCCGGGGTGCGCAGCCCGCGGCCGCCGCGGCCATCCTCACCGTCATGGAACAGCGCGTGACCGACGTCCTCACCCGGATCTGCCGGCAGGGCTCGGAAGGCGCGGCCTCGGCGGAGATCGCCATCGCCGTCGGCGAGCGGATCGGCGAGATCATGGATCAGGCCCACGGCCGGGACGGCAGCACGGCCCTGGCGGCTTGAGGCAAGCCGGTCTGCGGGATTTGCCGCGCGGCCATTGCCAGCACGGTTAGCGCGGGCCCATCCTGCCGCGAATGCGTCCGCCCGTTCCCCTGTCCGCCGTCCGGATCTTCGAAGCCGCCGCGCGGCGACGCTCGTTCAAGGCGGCGGCCGGCGAATTGAACCTGTCGCCGAGCGCGGTCAGCCACGCCGTGCGCAAAATGGAGGAGGCCCTCGGCGTCGCGCTGTTCGAGCGGAGCGGGCAGGGCATCACCCCGACTCCGGCCGGCGAGGCGTTGTGCGACCATGTCGGCCGCGCCTTCGCCGAATTGAACCGCGGCCTCGACCTCGTGGCCAATCGCGGCCCGCAATTGCTGCGGCTGCACTGCGCGCCGAGCTTCGCTGCCCAGTGGCTCGCGCCGCGGCTGGCGCGCTTTCTCCGCGAGCATCCAGGCTTCGAGGTTCGGCTGGCTGCCGGCATGGATTACGCCCGCTTCATCACCGACGAGTTCGACGCCGACATCGTCTACGGCCCGCCCCGGGGCGAGGGGCTGGTCCGCATGCCGCTCGGGCTCGAGACGGTGACGCCGCTCTGCGATCCCGAACGCGCCGCCCGGATCGCCGGTCCCGCCGACCTGTTCGGGCAGACCCTGATCCAGAGCGACAACAAGCAGGTGCGCTGGACCCATTGGTTCGAGCGCAACCGCCTCGCCCCGCCGCCCACCGCCGCCATCCGCTTCGACCGGAGCTTTTTGGCCCTGGCGGCGGCGGCGGACGGGCTCGGCGTGGCGCTCGAATCGACCCGGCTCGCCGAGCGGGAGATCGCCGCCGGCCGCCTGGTCGCGCCCCTCGCCGGGCGGGCGGAGGATATCCGCTACACCGGCCACCATTTCGTCTGCCCGGCCGATGCCCGCCGCCGGGCGCCGCTGCGGGTCTTCGCCCGCTGGCTCGCCGGGGAACTCGCGATCGAGCTGGACGCCGAGCTCGCCTAAAACGCGAGGGCAGGTGAATCTCATTCACCTGCGGGTGCAGGATTCGCGTTTGTCGCGAGGGCCGCCCCGGGTCAATGTCGCCGCAACGAACAAGACGCGAGGAAACGTCACCGTGAGGCCGCCGATCCCCGGATCGCGGTCGCCGGCCGGCTTCAGCCTCCGTCGCGACGACAGGCTTCGAGTCCGCCCAAGCGCGGAACGCCGGGAGGGTTTTTCCATGCTTCTGAACGATCGGGTCTGCGTGATCACCGGGGCGGCCTCCGCCCGCGGCATCGGAAAGGCCACGGCGCGCCTATTCGCCCAGTACGGCGCCCGTATCGCCGTACTCGACCTCGATGCCGGCCAGGCCGAGGCAGCCGCCCGCGACATCGGCGCCGGCCATATCGGCCTTCCCTGCAACGTGACCGACCGGGCCGCCTGCTCCCGGGCCGCCGAGGAGGTCGTGGCCCGGCTCGGGCGCATCGACGTGCTGGTCAACAATGCCGGCATCACCCAGCCGCTCAAGATCATGGACATCGCGCCGGAGAATTACGACGCCGTCACCGACGTGAACCTGCGCGGCACCCTCTACATGAGCCAGGCCGTGATCCCGGGCATGCGCGGCCAGAACTCGGGGGCGATCGTGTGCATGTCCTCGGTCTCCGCCCAGCGCGGCGGCGGCATCTTTGGCGGCCCGCATTACAGCGCCGCCAAGGGCGGCGTGCTCGGCCTCGCCAAGGCCATGGCCCGGGAACTCGGCCCCGACGGGATCCGGGTGAATTCCGTGACGCCCGGCCTGATCCAGACCGACATCACCGGCGGCAAGCTCACCCCCGAGCTCAAGGTCGAGATCGCCAAGGGCATCCCGCTGGGGCGCCTCGGGGTCGCCGACGACGTCGCCAATGCCTGCCTGTTCCTGGCCTCCGACCTGTCCGCGTACATCACCGGTGCGGTGATCGACGTGAACGGCGGCATGCTGATCCACTGAGGGGGAAAGCCCATGTCGACCGAGAGGCTGCCGACCGAACGGCCCCGCGCGGGGTCCAACGTCCCGCTCAGCGAGCGCGCCTACCACATCCGCCGCCATGCCCTGCGCATGGGCGAGGTCCAGGGCCAGGGCTACATCGCCCAGGCGCTGGGCATCAGCGACGTGCTGGCGGTGAGCTACTTCCACGCCATGACCTACCGGCCCGAGGATCCCGAATGGGAGGGCCGCGACCGGTTCCTGCTGTCGATCGGCCACTACGCCATCGCCCTCTACGCCGCGCTGATCGAGGCGGAGATCATCCCGGAGGACGAGCTGACCAGCTATGGCGGCGACGACAGCCGCCTGCCGATGTCCGGCATGGCTGCCTACACGCCCGGCATGGAGATCACCGGCGGCTCGCTCGGCCACGGGCTCGGGATCGCGGTCGGCATGGCGCTGGGCCTCAAGCGGAAGGGTTCGAAAAACTTCGTCTACAACCTGTTCTCCGACGGCGAGCTCGACGAGGGCTCGACCTGGGAAGCCGCCATGTCGGCGGGCTCGTTCAAGCTCGACAACCTGATCGGCCTCGTCGACGTGAACGGCATGCAGGCCGACGGCGCCTCCACGGGGGTGCTCAACTTCGAGCCGCTCGCCCCGAAATTCGAGGCGTTCAACTGGTTCGTGCAGCGGGTCGACGGCAACGACATCGACGCGCTGGTGGCGGCCTTCGACGCCGCCCGGAACCATCCGGGGCCGCAGCCCCGGATCATCATCTGCGACACGCGCATGGCCAAGGGCGTGCCGTTCCTGGAGGCGCGCGAGCGCAACCACTTCCTGCGCGTCGAGCCGGACGAATGGCAGCGGGCGCTGGCGATCCTGGACGAAGGGAGGGTGCGGTGAGACGCTCGAAATACGAGAAGCCTGCTCCGCGGGAAGGCGGCAGCCTCAAGACCTCGGCGATGATCGCCTCGCTCGCCGCCCCCGGGCAGCGCACCAAGGCCGCGCCCTTCGGCCATGCCCTGGTCGAACTCGCCAAGACGCGGCCCGACATCGTCGGCCTGTCGGCGGACCTGTCGAAATACACCGACCTGCACATCTTCGCGCAGGCCCATCCCGAGCGCTTCTACCAGATGGGGATGGCCGAACAGCTCTTGATGAGCGCGGCGGCGGGCCTCGCCCGCGAAGGCTTCACGCCGTTCGCCACCACCTACGCGGTGTTCGCGGCGCGCCGGGCCTACGACTTCATCTGCCTGGCGATCGCGGAGGAGAATCTCGACGTCAAGATCGCCTGCGCCCTGCCCGGCCTGACCACCGGCTACGGCCCGAGCCACCAGGCGACGGAAGACCTCGCGATCTTCCGCGGCATGCCCAACCTCACGATCATCGACCCGTGCGATGCCCACGAGATCGAGCAGGTCGTGCCGGCGATGGCCGCCCATAAGGGGCCGGTCTACCTGCGGCTCCTGCGCGGCAACGTTCCTCTGGTGCTCGACGAGTACGGCTACACGTTCGAGCTCGGCAAGGCCAAGACGATCCGCGACGGACGCGACGTGCTCGTGATCTCCTCCGGGCTGATGACCATGCGGGCGCTGGAGGTGGCCGACGCCCTGCGCGATGACCGGATCGACGTGGCGGTCCTGCACGTGCCGACGATCAAGCCGCTGGACGAGGCGACGATCCTGCACGAAGCCGGGCGCGGCGGCCGGCTCGTGGTGGTGGCCGAGAACCACACGGTGATCGGCGGCCTCGGCGAGGCGGTGGCGGGCGTGCTGATGCGCAACGGCACGATGCCGGAGCGCGGCTTCCGCCAGATCGGCCTGCCGGATCAGTTCCTCGACGCCGGCGCCCTGCCGACCCTCCACGATCGCTACGGGATCTCGACCGCCGCCATGGCGCGGAGCATCCGCGGATGGCTGTGAGCCGCCTCGCCTTCGTCGGCCTCGGCGCCATGGGCCTGCCGATGGCGGGCCACCTCGTCGCCGCGGGATTTTCGGTGCGCGGCTACGACATCCGGGCGGAGAGCCGCGCGGCCCTGGTGGCCGCAGGCGGAGCGCCGGCCGAGACCCTGGCGCAGGCAGCAGACGGCGCCGACGCGCTCCTGCTGATGGTGGTCAACGCCGCCCAGGCCGAGGAGGTGCTGTTCGCGCACGGCGCCCTCGACGCCCTCGCCCCGGACGGGATCGTGGTGCTGATGGCGACCTGTCCGCCGGGGGCGGTGGAGGCCATCGCGGCACGCGTCTCGGCCACCGGCCGCCGGTTCGTGGATGCCCCGGTCTCGGGGGGTGTCGTCGGGGCGAAGGCCGCCAAGCTCACGATCATGGCCGCGGCCCCGGCCGAGACGCTGGCGGCGATCCGCCCGATCCTCGACGCGCTGGGCGACCGGATCTTCCCGGTCGGCGAGCGGCCGGGCCAGGGCGCCACCGTCAAGGCGGTGAACCAGCTCCTGTGCGGCGTCCATATCGCGGCTGCTGCCGAGGCGATGGCGCTGGCCGGCCGGGTCGGGGTCGATCTCGCGGTGGTGCTGGAGATCCTCTCGGGCTCCTCGGCCTCGAGCTGGATGCTGCGCGACCGCGGGCCCCGCATGCTGGAGCCGGAGCCGGAGGTGACCAGCGCGGTCGACATCTTCGTCAAGGATCTCGGCATCGTGCTGGAGGCCGGCCGCAGCGCCGGCGCGGCCCTGCCGCTCGCGGCGCTGGCCCATCAGCTGTTCGTCTCGACCTCGGGCCGGGGCGACGGCGGCGCCGACGACAGCCAGGTTGTGCGCGCCTATCGCGCGCTCAACGGCACGTAAATGTAGGGGCTTGCGGGCCGGCGCGGCTTGTCCGCGCGCCCCGGAGCCCGGATGATCCGCGCCGGAGAAGAAGCGGCGCGTGAGACGCACGAAGAACGGTACCGGGACCCGTATCCGGGGCCGAAGATCAAAAGACGCACGATCCACATGACCGGATAACGGCGGGGATCGGGCGGCTCGGAACGACCCAGGGAGTGAAATCATGCGCGACACGCGTTTCAGCCGCCGCAGCCTGCTCGTGGGCGCGACCGCCGTGCCGGTCTTCGGCATCCTCACCCGACGCGGGCAGGCCGCCGAGTTCTCCTACAAGCTCGCCACCGGCCAGGACCCGACCCACCCGGTCAACGTCCGGGCGCAGGAGGCCCTCGACCGGATCCGCGAGGCGACCGGCGGCCGCCTGGAGATCAAGCTGTTCCCGGCCAACCAGCTCGGCTCCGACACCGACCTGCTGGCGCAGGTGCGCAACGGCAGCGTCGAGTTCTTCAACCTCGCCACCTCGATCCTCGCCACCTTCGTGCCGGCCGCGAGCCTGCCGAACACCGGCTTCGCGTTCAAGGATTACGACGCGGTCTGGTCGGCGATGGATGGGGGGCTCGGCACCTACGTCCGGGCCGAGATCGCCAAGACGCCGATCCTCACCGTCTCGAAGGTCTGGGACAACGGCTTCCGGCAGATCACCTCCTCGACCCGCGAGATCCGGACGCCCGAGGACCTGAAGGGCTTCAAGATCCGCGTGCCGCCGGCGCCGATGCTGACCTCGCTGTTCAAGGCGCTCGATGCCGGGGCGGCGCCGATCAATTTCAACGAGCTGTATTCCTCGCTCCAGACCAAGGTGGTCGAGGGCCAGGAGAACCCGCTCGCCATCACCGCCACGGCCCGGCTCTACGAGGTGCAGAAATCCTGCAGCCTGACCGGGCATGTCTGGGACGGCTACTGGATCCTCGGCAACAAGAAAGCCTGGCAGCGCCTGCCGGAGGACCTGCGCCAGACGGTCTCGCGCGAGCTCGACCGGTCCGGCACCGACCAGCGCGCCGATGTCGCCAAGCTCAGCCTGTCCCTGCGCGAGAGCCTCGCCGCCAAGGGCATCACCTTCGTCGATGTCGACCGCGCGCGCTTCCGCGAGGCGCTCGGCCGGACCAGCTTCTACCGGGACTGGAAGGCCAAGTACGGCGATGCGGCCTGGGCGCATCTCGAAGACGTCTCCGGCAAGCTCACCTGAAGGACGACTGGCATGCAGATCGATATCGCGGCCGTCGAGAGCGCGGCCGGGCTTGAGCTGGCGGGGCCGCCGCTCCGCGCCCGAACCTGGCTGCGCAAGCTGGACGTGGCCCTGGGCTACCTCGTGGAAATCCCGGCGGCCCTGCTGGTGCTGGCCGAGATCGCCGTGCTGTTCGGCGGCGTGGTCAGCCGCTACGTCTTTCGCGAGCCGCTGGTCTGGTCGGACGAGCTGGCCGCGATCCTGTTCCTGTGGCTCGCCATGCTGGGCGCCGTGGTCGCCTTCCGCCGCGCCGAGCACATGCGCATGACCGCCATCGTGGCGATGTGCGGCCCGCGCATGCGCGCCTTCCTGGAAACGGTCGCCCTGGTGGCCGGCCTGATCTTCGTGGCGCTGGTCCTGGAGCCGGCCTTCGAATTCGCCAGCGAGGAGACCTTCGTCCAGACCCCCGCGCTGGAACTCAACAACGCCTGGCGGGCGGCCGCCCTGCCGATCGGCTTCGGCCTCATGCTGCTGGTCGCGGTGATCCGCCTCTTGGAGACCGCCGACTGGCGCCTCACCGTCGGGGCGCTGGCCCTGGGCGGCGGCATCGCCGCCGGGCTCATCGCCCTTCAGCCCTGGCTCGCGGGGCTCGGCAACCTCAACCTGTTGCTGTTCTTCGTCCTCGGCGTCGGCGCCCTGGTCTTCTCCGGCGTGCCGATCGCCTTCGCGTTCGGACTGTCCACCTACGCCTACATCACCCTCACCACCGGCGCGCCGTCGATGGTGGTGGTCGGGCGCATGGACGAGGGCATGAGCCACCTGATCCTGCTCGCGGTGCCGCTGTTCGTGTTCCTCGGCCTGCTGATCGAGATGACCGGCATGGCCCGGGCCATGGTCGGGTTCCTGGCCTCGCTCTTGGGCCATGTCCGCGGCGGCCTGCACTACGTGCTGGTCGGCGCGATGTACCTCGTCTCGGGCATCTCCGGCTCGAAGGCCGCCGACATGGCCGCGGTCGCCCCCGTACTGTTTCCCGAGATGAAGGCCCGGGGCGCCAAGGAGGGCGACCTCGTGGCGCTTTTGGCTACCACCGGCGCCCAGACCGAGACGATCCCGCCCTCGATCGTGCTGATCACCATCGGCTCGGTCACGGGCGTGTCGATCACGGCCCTGTTCACCGGCGGCCTGCTGCCGGGCCTCGTCCTGGCCGTGACGCTCTGCGCCCTGGTCTGGTGGCGCTACCGCCGGGAGGATCTGAGCCACGTCGCCCGGCCGTCGCGGAGCGTGATCGGCCGCGCTCTCGTTGTGGCGGTGCCGGCCCTGGCGCTGCCCTTCGTGATCCGCTTCGCGGTGGTCGAGGGCATCGCCACCGCCACCGAGGTCTCGACCATCGGCATCGTCTACGCGGTGCTGGCGGGGCTCCTGATCTACCGCCAGTTCGACTGGCGGCGGCTCTACCCGATGCTGGTGATGACCGCGACCCTGTCGGGGGCGATCCTGCTGATCATCGGCGCGGCCACCGGCATGGCCTGGGCGCTGACCCAGTCGGGCTTCTCGCAGACGCTCGCGGTGGCGATGAAGAGTCTGCCCGGCGGTCCTGTCGGCTTCCTGTTCGTGTCGGCCGGCGCCTTCATCATCCTCGGCTCGGTGCTGGAGGGCATCCCGGCGATCGTGCTGTTCGGCCCGCTGCTGTTCCCGATCGCCCGGCAGGTCGGCGTCCACGAGGTCCACTACGCGATGGTGGTGATCCTCGCGATGGGCATCGGGTTGTTCGCCCCGCCCTTCGGGGTCGGCTACTACGCCGCCTGCGCGATCAGCCGGATCCACCCGGACGCGGGCATGCGCCCGATCGTCGGCTACATCCTGGCCCTGCTCGTCGGCCTCGTCGTCATCATCCTGGTCCCCTGGTTCTCGATCGGGTTCCTCTGAAAATCCCGGATTCGAAAGGTCCGAGACCTTTCGTGGGTCCAGGGCGAAGCCCTGGTTCATCGGGGCTCCGCCCCGATACCCCGCCAAAGGGCTGAGCCCTTTGGAAACCCTGACGCATGCCTGAACTTCGAGCCCCCGCCATGCCAGAGACCGACTCGTCGACGCTCACCGCCCGGATGGCCGACGCGATCCGCTTCCTCTCCCTCGACGCGATCGAGCGGGCGGGCGACGGACATCCCGGCGCGCCGCTCGGCTGCGCCGAGATCGCGGTGGCCCTGTTCACCCGCCATCTGACGTGCAATCCGGCCGATCCGGAATGGCCGGACCGCGACCGCTTCGTGCTCTCGAACGGGCACGGCTCGATGCTGCTTTATTCGGCGCTCCACCTCGCGGGCTATGCCGGCTTGCCGATGGAGCAGATCCGGCGCTTCCGCGAACTCGGCTCCCACACCCACGGCCATCCGGAGATCGCCCCCGAGCTCGGCATCGAGGCGACCACCGGACCCCTCGGGCAAGGCATCGCCAACGCCGTCGGCATGGCCGTGGCCGAGGCCAAGCTCGCCGCCACGTTCGGTCCCGGGCTCGTCGATCACCGCACCTACGCTTTGGTCGGCGACGGCTGCCTGCAGGAGGG
Source organism: Methylobacterium sp. J-072 (assembly GCF_022829425.1). Taxonomy (NCBI): domain Bacteria; kingdom Pseudomonadati; phylum Pseudomonadota; class Alphaproteobacteria; order Hyphomicrobiales; family Methylobacteriaceae; genus Methylobacterium; species Methylobacterium sp. J-072. The sequence goes on from NZ_JAKSYK010000195.1 coordinate 155,787, forward strand.
CCTCGCCCACGAGGTAATCTCGCTCGCCGGCCATCTGCGCCTGTCGAAGCTGACCTTCCTGTGGGACGACAACCGGATCACCGACGACGGCGCCACGGATCTCTCGATCTCGGAGGATGTGCGCGCCCGCTTCCGCGCCGCCGACTGGCAGGTTATCGACGCGGACGGCCACGACGTCGACTCCGTCTCCGCGGCAATCCTTCTGGCCCAGGCCGATCCGCGCCCGACCCTGATCGCCTGCCGGACGGTGATCGGCCGCGGCCTGCCGCGGCTGGAGGGCCAGCGCGGCGCCCATGGCGGGCGGGTGTTCGCGACCGACGTCGCCGAGGCCCGGGCCGCGAAGGGCTGGGACCATCCGGCCTTCACGGTGCCGGACGACGTCGCTGCGGCGTGGCGCACGGGCGTGGCCGAGCGCAACCGTGCGGCCTACGCGGCCTGGCAGGCCCGGCGCGAGGCCCTGCCCGCCCCGGTCCGGGCGGAATTCGACCGGGTCAGCGCCGGCCGCCTGCCGGAGACCTGGCGCGACACGCTCCGCACCCAGCGCGACCGCTTCGCCGCCGCCGGTGCGGCGCGCCCGAGCATCGAGGTCTCCGCCGAGATCGTCGGCGCCCTGTCGGAGGCGATCCCCGAGCTGTTCTCGGGCGCCCCGGACCTCGAAGGGCCGACCCGCCACAAGGGCGAACTTCACGCCTTCACGGCGCAGGACCGCTCCGGCCGCTACCTGCATTACGGCATCCGCGAGCACGCGATGGGCTCGATGATGAACGGCATCGCGGCCCATCGCGGATTAGTGCCGGTGGGCGCCACCTACCTGGTCTTCTCGGATTACATGCGCCCGTCGCTGCGGATGGCGGCGCTGATGAACCTGCCGGTCATCACGGTCTACAGCCACGATTCGATCGCCATCGGCCGCAACGGCCCGACCCACCAGCCGGTGGAGTACCTCGCCTCGCTCCGGGCGATCCCGAACATGCTGGTGTTGCGCCCCGCGGACGCGGTCGAGACGGCGGAATGCTGGGAGATGGCTCTGGCCAACCGGCACGGGCCGACCTCGCTGATCTGCTCCCGACAACCGCTCCCGGCCCTGCGCCAGTCGGGCGGCCCCGAGAATCGCAGCGCCCGGGGCGCCTATGTGCTGGCGGAAGCCGAGGGGACGCGGCGGGTCACGCTGATCGGCACCGGCTCGGAGGTGGCCCTGGCGCTCGCCGCCCGCGACATGCTCCAGGCGGAGGGCGTGCCGACCGCGGTTGTCTCGATGCCGTCCTGGGAGGCGTTCGCGGCGCAGGACGAGGCCTATCGCCGGCAGGTCATCCCGCGGGACACGGTCCGGGTCGCCGTGGAGGCCGCCCTGCGCTTCGGCTGGGATCGCTGGATCGGCGATGAGGGCGGTTTTGTCGGCATGACCGGCTTCGGCTCTTCCGGCGCCCCCGAAGCCCTGTTCCGCCACTTCGGCATCACCGCCGAAGCGGCGGTGGAGGCCGCGCGGGCGCGCTTGGGTTGAGGCTGACGGCCCGTCAGATCATTCCGGCGCTGCCGGTGCGCGCGATGCGCGCGCGCTGCTCGGCATAGCGACCGTTGGCGACGCGCTTCAGCGCGCTTTCGAGGCGGTCCGCGACCTGACCGAGGAGCGAACGCTCAGCGCGAAAGCCAACGAGATACGCGAGGGTCGCCATCGTGCCTGATCCCGAACGAGGACCGGGCCCATGCGCCCGGTTGCTGCGGTGCAATATGCGCCCGCCCGGGATTGCGCGTCAGGGGGTTCTCAAGCGGACTGCCATGCAGGGAAAGCATGCAGCGGACACGGAATCTTCACCGGATTGATCGGGGAGCTGTATCCGGCCGGTGCAGTGCAGCGAATGCTGCCATCCGGACTGTCACCGCTTGGCGGAAGGGCCTGCGTCGAGGGGCAGGCAGCCGCGATCCTCGAGTTCCTCGCGGATCGCCCGCTTGGTGATCTTGCCGTAGCCGGATTTCGGCAAGGCGTCCCAGAAAAACACCCGCTTCGGCAGCTTGTAGCGGGCGACCTCGCCGGAGAGCCACGCGATCAGCGCGGCCTCGCCGATCTCGGCGCCGGGACGGGCGACGCAGACCGCCACGCCGACCTCGCCCCAGGCGGGGTCGGGCACCCCCAGGATCGCCGCCTCGGCGATGGCCGGATGCTTCAGGAGCTTCTCCTCGGTCTCGCGCGGATACACGTTCGACCCGCCCGAGATGTACATGTCGGAGGCGCGGCCGGTGATGAACAAGAACCCTTCCGGATCGAGATGGCCGAGATCGCCGGTGCGGAACCACCCGTCGCGAAAGGCCGCCGCATTCGCCTCCGGGTTGTCGTAGTAGCCCGCGAACACCGCCGGGCCGCAGACGCAGATCTCGCCGGTCTCGCCCGCCGGCAAGTCCCGCCCTGCCCCGTCCTGGATCTGCACCTGCATGCCGGTGCGCTCGAAGCCGCAGGTGCCGACCTTCACCCCCGGCCCGTCCTCGGCGGCATGCAGGCGGGGCGGCAGCACGGTGATGTTGCCGGTCACCTCGCCGAGCCCGAAATACTGGACCAGCACCGGCCCGAGCGCTTGCAGCGCCCGCTTCTGGTCCTCCCGGTACATCGGCGCGCCGGCATAGATCACGTGGCGCAGGCTGGTGTGATCGTGCGCCGCGACCGCCGGGTGCTCGGTGAGGAGCTTCACGATGGTCGGCACCGTGAACAGGTTGGTGATGCGCCAGCGCTCGACCAGGGACCAGACCTCCTCAGGGTCCAGGCGCGCGCCGCCGGTGAGCACCGTCTTGGCGCCGGCCGCGACCTGCGCGAGCTGATGGATGCCGGCCCCGTGCGAGAGCGGCGCGACGACCAGGGAGGCGTCGGCCTCATTGGTGCCCGGCATCAGGTCGCAGAGGTGGTTGGTGATCACGAAGGCCATCTGGCCGTGGGTGAGCACCGCCGCCTTCGGCCGTCCGGTGGTGCCCGAGGTGAAGAAGAACCAGCACGGGTCGTCGTGCTCGACATCGGCGGTCGGGGCCGCCGCCCCCGCGTGCGCGGCGACCAAAGCGTCGTAATCCAGCCCGAAGGCGGAGCCGCCGATCTCGACCACGAGGCTCAGGTCGGGCGCGGCCGCGCGGATCGCGGCGGCGTGGTCGGGGAACTCCGTGCCGCAGATCAGCGCCGAGGCGCCGCTGGCGCTGGCGAGATAGGCGACCTCCGCGGGCGTCTGCCGAAAGTTCGTCGGCACCCAGACGGCGCCGAGCCGGAAGCAGACGAACATCGATTCGAACAGCGGGTTGCCGTTGCGGGCCTGGACCAGCACGCGGTCGCCCTTGGCGACGCCCCGGGCCGCCAGCGCCGCCGCCATGGCGTCGACCCGGGCATTGAGGGCGCCCCAGCTCCAGCTCCGATCACCCCAGGCGAGGCCGATCGCGTCCGGCCAGCGGCGGTCGTTCCGGCGCAGGAAATGGGCGAGGTTCATCACCCGCCGCGAACAGGGCGCGACGCCGCCGCGCGGCGCCGGCCCCGTCGGGCCGCTCATGCGAGCTTCCCGCAGGCCTTCTCCAGGAGGGACCAGCCCTCCTCGCCGTAGCGGCCCTTCCATTCGGCGTAGAAGCCGGCCTTGCGCAGCTTCTCGCGAAACGGCTCCGGATCGGGCTTGTTGAACACGAGGCCGTTCTTGGTCAGGTCGTCCCGGAGGCTGGCATTGAGCTTGGCGACGTCGGCCCGCTCCTTCATCCCGGCCTCGTTGATGTGGCGGGCGACCATCGTGCGCAGGTCCTCGGGGATGCGCTCCCAGGCGCGGCGGTTCGCCAGGAACCAGTAGCCGTCCCACATGTGGTTGGTGAGCGAGCAGTATTTCTGCACCTCGTAGAACTTCGTCGTCGCGATCACCGCCAGCGGGTTCTCCTGGCCCTCGACGATCTTGGTCTGGAGCGCGGAGTAGGTCTCGTTCAGGTTGATCGAGGCGGGCGACGCGTCGAACGCCCGGAACATCGAGGTCCAGAGCGGCGAGACCGGCACGCGGATCCGGAAGCCCTTGAAGTCGTCCGGGTTGGCGATCGGCCGCGTCGAGGAGGTGGTCTGGCGGTAGCCGTTGTCCCAAATCTTTTCCATGGCGACGAGATTGGCCTTGGCGATCTGCTGGCGGACCCAGGCCCCCAACTCCCCGTCCATGGCCGGCCAGACCGCGTCGTAATCCGGGAAGGCGTAGCCGATGCCGTTGATCGAGGCGTTGGGCACCAGCGTCGAGAGGATCAGCGGCGACATCGTGAAGAACTCGACACTGCCCGAGCGCAACTGGCTCAGCGTGTCGGTGTCCGAGCCGAGCTGGCTCGTGGGGAAGATCTTCAGGTCGAACCGGCCCCCGCTCTCGACGCGCAAAGCCTCCGCCATCTCGCGGGCGCGGATGTTCATCGGGTGCGTGTCGGGCAGGTTGTTGGCGTATTTGTAGGTGAAGTCGGCCCGCTGCGCCCGGGCCACGTGCGGCATGGCCACCGGCCCGGCGAGGAGCGCCGTCGAGCCCGCGGACAGGAACCGGCGACGGGACAGGTGGAATGGCGACGACATGGGCGGCCCTCCTGGTGTGGGCACGCGGGCCCGGCGTTTCCTCAGGGTCCACGTTCGAGTGCGGACTCTCTGTGTCTTGAGGCTTCGATAGCCGCTGGCCGGATCCAGTCAACGGGGCCGCAACGGCTCGGCTGTCGAAGTGGACCACAAACAGGGGCAACTCCAAAGCGGCGTCGTCTTTTCGCTCGCGGTTGGAGCGGCATACCTGCAGCCTGACCCGACATGCTTTCGCCGCGAGCTGATGTGAGTGCACGCGCACGCAGCCGCACAGAGGCCGCCGGGATCCGGCTCAGTCTCGAAACCTTGCGGTCCGTCAGCGCCAAGGACTGGTCCATGAATATGGAAGCTCGGAAGGTCGGCGGACAGCCCGTCTCCTCCCAGAATCAGAAGGCGATCGCCAAGGTCCTGCGTCAGTTGCCAAACGTTCCCAGCTTTCGGGACCGCAAGAAGGGTGTCACGTCCTACCAGAGCCACGTCAAAAGCGATCCCTGGATCCTGATCCTGTTCGCTCTCTGCTTCGTGGTGCCGACGCTGGCGGGCGCTCTGTACTATGGGCTCATCGCCTCGGATCGGTACGTGACCGAGGTAAAGTTCGCCATCCGCCCCTCGCTCGGCACGGCCGATAAGGCGGCCCCCGATGCGGTGGGCACCAGCGCGGGTGTCGTAAGTTCGACGATCGCGCAAGATACGCTGATCACCCAGGAATACGTTCTGAGTCGGCCGATGCTGGAGGCGATCGAGGCGCAACTGCCGATCCGCGAGTGGTTCGGTCGCGACAGCGTCGATTTCGCGTCCCGCCTCGATCCCGAGAAGCCGATCGAGAAAGCCCTTCGCTACTGGAAGCGGCGGGTGTCCATCGATGTCGAGTCGGCCTCGGGCATCATGGGGCTGACGGTGGAGGCCTTCGATCCGGACGAGTCGCTGGCGATCACGCAAGCGATCCTGAACGACGCCGAGCAGATGCTGGGCAACCTCAGCATGCCGGCGCGTGAGGATGCCTTGGTCGAGAGCACGCGCGAGCTGAAGATCGCTCAGGATCGCGTCGCCAAGCTTGAAGTCGCCCAGACGGATCTGCGTAATCGCGAGGGCCTGCTCGACGCTGAAAAATCGAACGAGGCCAACCTGAAGCTCGTCTCAGAGCTGCGGGGCGCCCGCATCAACTTAGCCGTTCAGCTCTCGATCGGCCAGCGGGATCTCGGCCCCGAATCCCGCCGGATCATCGATATCAAGCAGCAGATCAGGGATCTCGACGACAACATCGCTCGGATCCAACGGCAAGCCACGGGTCAGGATCCAAACCAGAAACGTCAGCTCGCCAGCGCGCTGACGCGGTTCGAGGCTCTCGAACACGAACGGAAGGGGGCGATCAAGTACGCTGAAGAAGTTCGGAAGGCGAATGACCGGGCACGCATCCTGGTCGCTCGGCAGCCTCAGTTTTTTAATATGATCACAGCACCGATAAAGGCAGATTCTGCCACGGAGCCCCGGCGTGCTCTGATGATCAGCTTGGTCGCCGCAGGATCTGCAGTCCTGTTTGCTGCCGCGATGTTCCTTCGTCGGGCAATGATGAGCTGACAAAATCGAGGCGGTTCAATTTTAATCACCATCGATCGGAGCGAGCGGCCTTGCCGCATAATGCTTGGCCGCTGCCGCAATCGCTGGTGTAAACACGCCGATGGTCCAGGGCTTCGTCGCTTTGAGCCATAATCTGTCGTCCGCCACGACGATATTACCATTGACGGCCTGTCCAAGAGCACGTGCCGAGAATGCCCGCTGGCCCTCCGCTCACGCTGTCATCGTGACGGAGATGTTCTCCCTCTCTAACCACTGCAGCGCCCATTCAATTTGTTGGTCCAGCCGACGGATTACGTCCGCGGCGCCGAAATCGTGAGGGATCGCGACGGTGATGTGCTTCGGCATGTGCCCTCCGACGATGGTTGTTCGCAGGGTAAGCCGCAGCAACCATGGCTAAAGGCCAGTCGTGTAGATGGTCTCGCCGAATGGGGGCGCCGTCTTACGGGGAACGCAGACCTTGTAGGTCCGACGCTGAGTCCCGAGCCGATCCATCCTTTAGATCATGAACTCAATGGCCCACCCCTCGCACGCTGAGACGGCTCTTTCGTTCTAGTAATCATTTGCACGCACCGCGTACGGTTTGCCGGGCTTTCCGCATGCCGTCGTCACATAGCGTGACTATCTTGAACACTTTCTCCCCGCACGTCTTACCCTGCTATACTTCGGGCCACTCAGATGGGCGACGGTCGGAGAGTCAGCCGGCGACTTCTGTGCCTGGCGTTCAAGAGTGCAGGCGGCTGACAGAGAAAGGATGGTTGTGCCCCTTCCGTGGCTTGTAGCCCTCGCGCCCCGCCCTGGCTCGATTGAAGCGGATCGGGCTTGATCGGTTGCCGGTGGTCGTTTGGACTGGGCAAGCGGTGTCGGTGTGAGGATGTGTGATCTGAGTGCGGAGTATTTTTGGTCCGATAAGTTCGATCAGATTGCCGCCGGAATATTCCTTATGGCGGTGGCCATATTCGACTGGACTGCGCGACCGATTGGAGCGTTACTCATCGTGCCACGAAGCAGCCGCCTCTACGGCGCTGAATGAGGAAAGTCATGAACAAGCTTAGCTTTGCATGCATTTCCGTCTGCTTGCTAAGGGTGCGGATAACCAATGCTGCAGCGCTATCGGACATCGCTGAAACCTTCGCCATAATCAGATCTGAGGCTGAGACTGGGCCCGCCGTTCATCGCTGCTCCATGCCAGGAGACTGACGACCGGTATGGCACCCTGTAGCTCAACGGCACAATGGCGACCGACTATAAGCGCCATCATTCCGGCCAACTGAGGTACGCGGCTCACGAGCGGACCGAGACATTCAAAGGATGGCATTACCCTGCAGGCCTATTCGGCCGCGTGCGGGGTCGGGGCAGTGGCGGGGCCGATCCCGTCGCGAGCTCGATGCGTGCCATGCAGATACCCAATATTCCCTGTCCCCTACTCGCATCACCGCTCGGTCGCCCAGCGCGAAGATTGCGGGGCTGCCGGGTCACTGACAGCCGCTTGGCACCGCCCTCCCCCGTCTCGGCGTGAGGGCGGCGATGTCGAACCGCAGCATTTCCTGGGCAGCCGCACTGCGCGAGCTAAAGTCCGACCGAGCTGCACGCTCGGCAATTCGCGAGGAGCGCTTACGCACGAGCGCCGGTCTCCGTCGGGCGCCCGTCCTCGCCATGAGCGCTTGGCGGGGGCTGTCGGGCCGACGCTACGTTGTCGTGATCCAGCCGCTCGACACCGTTGATCTCGTCGCTGAAGATCCTGCGGTCGTCTTGGCAGTGCGCCGCAGCGAGCAGGGACAGGCCTCGATTGCCGCTGTCCGCGTCTGCCAAGGCGGCGACCCGGGCTTTCTCGGGTGGCTCGCCGCCTGCGCGACACGCGGGGCGTGTGAGCTGCACGCCTACCGGCTGGCCGAGACCGGACCTGAACGCGCGGCGATCGCGGCAGACCTGGGTGGACCAATCGCGACCGCCGGCGCGGGAGGGGTGTGATGCCCCGCCGGGAATTCAGCAAAGCGGTGCTGCGCGCGGCCCTCGCCAGAGCGGAGGGGCGGTGCGAGGGTGTGCTGACCGACGGCAGCCACTGCCCGTGCACTCTGCAAGTCGGGCGGTTCCACTACGACCACATCGTGCCAGCAGCATTGACGGAGGATGCGTCGCTCGAAAATTGTCAGGTGCTATGCAGGCCCTGTCATGCGGCCAAGACGGTGGTCGACGTCGGAGTGATCGCTAGGGTACGCCGAGTGCGCGACCGGCACGCAGGTATCACGGATGCGCATCGCCGCTCACTTCCGGGCGGCAAGGCCAGCCCGTTCAAGCGGCTGATCGGTGGTGGGGTCGTTCGCAGGGACACAGGCGAGCGGTTGGATAAGCAAGATCGATAGTGCACCTACCAACTTCGCGCCCGCGATCGCCGCGTGACCATCGGGATGATGCGGTCTCAATGAGCTTCGCAATTGGAACGAAGTGCTACTGCTCGCGGAATGCTGGGATTGTCGGCACAAGCACATAAGGGGAGCCAGGTTAGTGCATTCCATCGCCCTCCTGCCGGACGCCGATCTCGCAGCCGTGGCATCGCGATAGCGGTCCCCCCGTTGTGATCACCCTGAAACCACACCTGAGCGTCTCAATTCCGTGCACAGCCATCGACTGGTGCGGCTACCTATGCAACCGGCCATTCGACGTTGGGCCCAGCTACCGCTCCATAGGTGAACAGCGAGTTGAGCGCGGGCAATAGGGCACGCGAAGCAATATGGCCTCGCTTACCAAAAAACTCGTTATTCTCACATTGCCAACCATAAATCCGTAGTTGCGATTACATCCCGCCGCGTTGTTGTTCTAAGTGCGCGCGCAGGATTGAGTATTGCTCAACGACGCGATCAAGTTTCTCGGCGTTCGCTACTCTGATCCATTCCGAGCCCAGATGGGGCTGATAGGTCGCCGCATAATGGGCGGCGTGCGCCTTCAGCTGCACGGCGACGAAATCGAGGTCTGCCGACCAAACGGCTTCCGTACGGACCTGCTGGAGGCGCCGCGAGATCTCGAGCCATTGCAGGTCGAGCGATATGCCGCTGCCCATCTGCTTGAACAGGTCGAACATCGAATCGAGGATTTCGATCGCAGTCTGCGCGGACACGACAGGGGCTCCGTCAGGCGTGCGCGGCGACGAGATCGGGACGCACGTACCAATCGTCGAACAGAGACAGTTGTCGGAACCGGCGGCGGTAGCCGAGGCCGGTCAGCAGCGTGTGGATCTTCTCGCGGCTGTCCGAAAAGTTGTGCTCGACGCTGATCAGGGCGATGTCGTGGCGCGTGAAATCAAAGCTTTGCAGCACGTCGAACTCGCCGCCTTCCACGTCGATGCTCATATAGTCGATCCGCTTGGGGGCGTGGGCCTCCGCGAGGAAGCGCTCCAGCGAGATCGTCTGCACCGGGTATTGCAGGCCCTCCTGGCGGAACCGGGCGTGGAAATCGCCTTCCACCAAGTCGTTCATGCCCGACAGCTCGCCAATATCGACCTCGTTGAACAGGACCTCAACCCCGTCGGTCTTGTAGACGCATTTGTCGGTGATGTAGCAGTTCCGGTTGTTGTAGAGCGCCGCGTGCCAGGCCCGGGCCGGCTCCGCCAGGGCGCCCTGCCAGCTGAAGGTCTTCTCGAGCAGGAGCGTGTTGCTGAGGCTGATGCCGTCGCAGGCGCCGAACTCGACGAAATAGCCGTTTCGCTTCTCCTTCAGCTCGTACAGGACCCACAGGTCCTGCAGCAGCTGGGCATTGGAGTACGGGGCCATCTTCGTGGCGAAGGCCAGGAACGCGATCTCGGAGCTGAGGAGATGGGGCTCCTCTTCCAGGTTATTCCTCAGATTGATCAAGGCGTTGAACACCGTCAGGAGCTCGACATCCATGGCTCAGTGTTCCACCTTCTGACTGCGATCGATCGATACGGGGATGCGCGCGGATGGTGCGCGCTCAGGGGCGGAGGCTGCCGGAAGCCCGGCCTCCCAGGATCCGGTTCGAGCCGTCGAACAGGACGGCGTGCTGGAGTGAATCGGGCTCGCGGTCCGGGATGGCGCGCGCCGCCTTGCGAATGGCGAACACGAATCGCTTGCGGCTGAACCCGTAGGGCCGGAGGCTCGCCAGAACGGCATCGATCAGTTTGGCCATGGCCTCGGAATGCGCCCGCGCCAGATCGCGGTCCCGCACCGCCGTGTCGCGCTCGACCTTGATGAGCGCCAGCTCGATCTGCTGCTGCTGGATCCGGCGAATGTAGTGGGTCTCGATGTCGTGGACGGGGGTCTTCGTCATACGGCAGCCTTTGGAGCCCGGAGCGGAATCAGATTGTCTCGACCGTCATGATCGTCCGGCCTGATTCGTCATGGCGGCCTCCGCTGCCGTCAGCCCCCAACGGACGAGGTCTTGAGCGTCCCGCGCCGTCTTGGCCTCCGCATAGCATCGCAGTTCCGGAGCGTTGCCCGAGGCCCGGAAATGAATCGACCGGCCGCCGTCCAGGCCGATCCGGATCCCGTCCTGCTCATCGACCGCGTGCGGCGAACCGATCGGCCGGAGGAATTCACCGCGGAAAGCCGCCTCGCGGAGCCGTCCGAGAAAGGGGCCGCTTCGCTCCGAGGGCGTGTTGGGAAGCCGGTCGCTCGCCATCTCCCCCGCATCGAGCGAGGTAACGAGATCGGCCAGCGACATACCGGCCGCGCGCGCTGCCGCGAGTGCGGCCAGGATCGGCAGCATCGCGTCCCGCGTCGGTAGAGCGGGCAGAACCTTACCCCCAAGGGTGACATCCGATCCAAGCAGAAAGCCGCCATTCGCCTCGAAACCCATGACGGCCTGCGCCCCGGCGCCCTTCGCCTGCTCCATCCCGGCGATGACGAAGGGCGAGCCGACCTTGGTGCGCACGACCCGGCCGAAGCCACCGGACTGCTCCAGCGCCGAACCGGCGGTCACCGGCACCACGACCGTATCAGCGCCGAGGTAGCGGGCGGTGATCAGCCCGAGTACGTCCCCGCGCACGATCCGCCCGGCGCCATCGGCCACCAGGGGCCGGTCGGCGTCACCATCCGTCGTCACGAGCGCGTCGAAGACACCGGACGCCATGACCTCGCGGATGAAGGCGATATCCTCGGGCCGATGTGCCTCGGTGTCGATCGGCACGAAGGTGTCCGATCGACCGATCGGCGTAACGTTCGCCCCGAAGCTCGTGAGCAACTCGGTCAGCAGGTCGCGCGCGACCGAGCTCTGCTGATAGACCGCCACGCGTACGCCATTCAGGATATCGGGCGCGAAGGCGTCACTGTAGCGCCGGCGGTAGCGCTCGACCGCGTCAGGTTCCGGGGTGGCGGGGACGGAAGTCGGCCTTTGGCCCGCCGCCGTGACGTCCCCCAGGGCGGCCAGGATGGCGACCTCATCTTCTTTGGTGATTTCGCCGTCGGGCCGATAAAATTTCAGACCGTTGCGGTCCTCGGGGATGTGGCTCCCCGTGACCATGACGGCATAGGCCCCCCGCCGCATCGCCTCGAGGGCGAGGGCCGGAGTCGGGAGGGCACCGCAATCGATCGCCTCGAACCCGGCCGCGGCCGCAGCGCTCGCCACCGTTTCGGCGATGCCCGGGCTGCTGTCGCGCAGGTCGCGCCCGATCACGACCTGGCGGCGGTCCCCGTTTGACGAGACAGATCGGAAGAACGCGCTTGCGTACGCGTAGCTCGGCCAACCGACGAGATCGGTCACGAGACCCCGCAGGCCACTGGTTCCGAATTTCAGACTGCTCACGGAATTTCCATCGGCCTGGCGCACGGGCGCGCCCCGACGGTTAATGCCGTGTATCGTGATTCATCACAACGCCTGAAGCAGAAATCCGAAATCTCACGCAACATGCGGGAACATGCTGCATCGAGCGGGAACTCGAGTGACACCGTCGGCCTGTGGAGGCTCGACGCAAGCTGCGACCCGAGATGCCAGCAACGTCAGCGCAAAACTATAGCAGCGCTGTGGTGCTTACAGATCAGTAAGAAACAGTCGTACTGGCTACGCGTCTATATCGCTGTGTTCAAGGAGATATCGCGGAAGAGTTTTTACGCCTACGAATAGCAAATATCACAGCTGAGGTGCACTGGACGTAAGCCAACGCTGCCACATGCCCCTGAAAGCTGCGCCGACATCATCGGTGAAGCCGCGGTGATCCATTAGTGGACTGGCTTGCATACGCTCGCGTAGACAATTCCGGGTCGCGCGGAGGCGTACGCGGTCGCAGGCGAGATCTCGAGCGATCGCCACATAAGCGTCCGGGCTGTCAGCGATTAACTCCGGAAGTCCGACCGACGTGAGCACTAAGACGCCGTGGCGTGCCACAGCATGGCCGCCGCGCAACGTCACAAACGGCACGCCCATGGACAGCGTGTCGTAGCTGGTCGTGCCGCCGTTGTAGGGATATGGGTCCAGGGCGATGTCAACTCGATGGTAAAGTTCATAATAGTCACTATTGACGCGCGGCTGAAAAATTATTCGATCGAGCGGCATCCCGACTGCGTCAAGGCGTTCCTCGACAGCTCTGCGGACGTCTGGATCTGCGATGTCTCCCACCACCATGAACAGGCGAGCATCTGGCACCGCCGCCATGATCCGTGCCCAAGTTTGCAACGCCTCATCGCTAATCTTGGTCAGGCGGTTGAAGCACCCAAACGTGACGTAGCCAGTATCCTCACAGGGCGCCCGCTCCCGCACCGGCGGCAGATTATCGGGACTCCCGTAGGTCACCCAAACCTTCGGCAACCGCCAAAGTTTCTCCGTGTGCAGGGCCTCGGCTGACCCGATCGGATCGATGAGTGAGTCAGACAACCGATAATCGATCGCCGTCAGCCCAGTGGTCGCGGGATGCCCGATCCAGCTGACCTGAACGGGCGCGGGCTTGCGCGCGAACACCAGCAAGCGGTTGCCGGCGCTGTGTCCGGACAGGTCGATGAGGATGTCGACCGCGTCGCGTTCGATCTGGTCGGCGGCCTCGTCGTCGTCGAGCCCCGCGATGTTATGCCAACGATCAAACAGCGGGCGCAGTCGTTCAGAAACGGCGTCCTCGCTCGCGTGCGTCATGTACGCGAAAGCCGTGAAGCTCCCGCGGTCGACTGCACGCAGGTACGGCTCAAAAAAGCGGACCACGGCATGGTTGCAGAAGTCACCCGAGACGAAGCCAACGCGTAGGGGACGCTCTGGGTCGCGATCATTGGCGAACGGCCGGTTTCGCAAGAGCGGATCTGCAAAGCGCTGGCCGAATGCCCGCGCGTCCGCGGCGTATTCCTCGGCCGGCACATCGGCGGAATACAGCTTGGCGAAAAGGCGGTTGGAGGCGACGAACAACTTGGAGGGATCGAGCGCGAGCGCCCGGTCGAAGGCTTCGACCGCCTCGCCGAGGCGCCCGAGCGCCAGCAGAGCGCTGCCGCGGTTGCTGTGCGCGCCGGCATTTCCGGGCTCCAGGATGATCGCCCGCTCAGCGTGCCGCAGGGCCTCGCCATATCGGAATCGACGTTGGTATACGCCCGCGATGTTGGCGTGTGCCATCGCCAGGTCCGGATCGAGATCGAGTGCTTTCTCCAGCGCTGAGATGGCGCCGTCATGATCGCCACGGTTGGTGAGAACGGAACTCAGTCCACTAAAAAATAAAGCGTTCGTCGGTTCGCGGTAGATCGCGATGCTGATCAAGTCGAAGGCCAATTCGGATCGGTTCGTCCGGGCGGCGACTGCCCCAGCAAGGTAAGTCGCGTAAGCGTGATGCTCATCGAGAAGGATAACGAGGTTAATCAGCTCATCCGCCTCCTGGAATTTGCCAAGATCGTAGCGGGATTGGGCGGCAGTGACGGTGCGCGCGACGAACGCTTTTGTGAGCGCTAGCGACTCGGTGCCGAAGCTTTGAAATTTATACTTTTCCAGGATCGCACGCGCATCGGGCAACCGCTCGCCAGCGAGCAGCGCCGAGGCCAAAGCCAGCCAATAAGCCGGCTTCTCGGGGGCGCCTCTCAGTGCGGTAATAAAATGCGCGACAGCTTTCTCAGGCGCGCTAGCGGCCAGGAGCTGACCGAGCTCGTAATGCGCCTCAGGGTGGTTCGGTTCGGCACCGAGCACACGGCTAAGGTTGTCGCGCGCCCGATCATGACGGCCAGCGGTGCGGTGGTCGCGTGCCTTCGCGAGAAAGCGCTGGGCCGTGCCACCTTGTGCAGAGCGGCCCGCTCGTCCGCCGTGATGATCGAGCATTCTCGAGCCCTCCCTTGACCTGCAGATTTCCGACAAAGGGGTTAAGGCTTGATGAATTCAGTTCATCCTATAAAGAACGGGGCGAATATCTCGCGACTGCCTCGAGCCTGACGGTTTACGACTACGAGCTCAATGTCGGACGCTACAACATCGGCACTGAGCGATAAGATAGTCAGGGCAGTTTGCTGAGCTCCGCTTCACCCCAGGCGGCCTCAATCACGAGACCGTAATTGGGTTCGTTTTGCCAAAAACGGGCAGGAAGGTGGCTGGAGCTTGGAATATTGTCTCTAGGTTGCGTGAAGTCGCTTATAGGCTTCGTTAGGGTTTGCCGTGGGATACGGCGCGCGTTCCAGTCGTAACAGACGTCAGCGACCCTGATTCGTGTTAGTCTACGTTGGCGATACCAAATGCCGAGGCAGCTGGTCGATTAGCCCCGTTTGGTGGAGAGCTAGGGTTCGAATGCTAGGAACCAGTTTTACTGCTCAAGTAGATGACAAAAACTATATTAGATTGATACAGCCTCGAGGCTTCATATTGACTTTATTTACGAATATAAGGAGCTTTGTCAATTTTCGTGACATGGCATCCCGTAAAAAATTATTTATTATTATGTATATTAGTTTTATAATACATATATACAGCGTATTATTTAGATAATAATTTGGCACAGCTGAAATCGTTGCTAGGTTTAATTATCGTTACGAGAGCATGACTAAAAAATCATTGAGCCGACGAACTGTAAATTTTCGTCGCGACAAGGCCCGGCGTTCGTATCAATCCAGACTTTCAAGCTGTCGGAAGAGTTCGAGAAGGAGCTCGGCAGCTAGACGGTCCTCGTTTTTCGTTCTGTCGTCTGGAGCTAGCGGGGTGTTGCGTAGCAGCGCGGTCTTGAATGCGCGAACCTGTTGGAGCTGAAACTGCGCTTCGGCAACATCTCGAGCAATTCCTAAAGCGGCTGCACCTGCGTGATGCTCATCCGCGATGAGCCTAGCCAGGCGCTCGATGTCCGCCGATGCCGCAGGATTGGGGTCGGTTGCCGAGAGGCCGTGCTTACGGGCATTTTGCCCGGCGCGGGCCTTACCCGCCCGTGTGCGGGGGCCCGTGCTAGCTTGAGCGTTGCGGCGATTGGCACGGATGGCGGGCTCAGAGGTCATCGCTAGGTTAATCCTCGGACCGGCACGTCATGGAATATTCGCGTCGTCAGCATCGATAATGTCTGTGGCGGCGGCACGGGCCCGTTGGTCGAAGCTCGCTCGCTTGCGTTCGATCTCGCGCAAGAGCGTGTCCCGACGCTGGTCGGCCATCGACACTAGACGATCGATGCTCTCGATTTCGGTTAGACTCATCAGGAAGGCATGTGCGGTTACATCTGACGCTTTGAGGCCGCGACTTTCAAGCATGGTGTCGACACGTTCCTTCTCGATCTCGCTAGCAATCACCCAACCTGCTGCCAGTGCATCGGGCGCGGGACCTCCAAATCTATTCATCCCCATTGGGTCTTCGTTTTTGAGAGACGGTAGGATCAAGTCCTCAACAGCTTTCAGTTGGGCCTGAACAAAAATTTGACTGCGCCAGCGGCGAATCCGTTTGGCTTCCCAGATGAGGTCGACGATATCCTTGACCCAGATCGCCTCGATCACATCGATAGGTTTAACCTGTTGGACGATGCTGCGCAGGAGTGCGTCATACTGCACTGGGTCCTCGTCCGGCAGGAGTGGATGCTCGGCAAACAGGAAGTCGAGATGAGGTAGGATTGCCGGCATCAGCTCTTCCGATGCGGCAGCCCCCGCGCGGGCCTCAGCGGTCGTTCCTAATCTGGCCGGCCTCGGTCGATTCGCCATCTGATTCACTGTTCCTGCTTCGTTCTCCTTAGTGGAAGGTGTGGGGTGGTGACAAAGCTGATCCTTCGGTTCCATTGCCGCATCCAGCGGGAATGGCGTAGGGTTCCTCCTCATGCCCCTCGCTTGCTCCGATCTTAAGTTGGTATCGGCAGGAGTACGACCAGGAGCTTCGCGCAGGACCACGGTCCCGTTGATCTTTCGCTTGAGGGCGCACGCTCGCGAGCCTGGGAGCGGCCTGGCGACGACGATGGCACCCAGATGGCGGATCTTTTGCCTCTTCGCTTCAGCGGCGCGGGCGTGATCGTCGCGCGTCCTCTCTACCGCAAGCCTCATGCGCCGGTCCCATATTGTTGATGTCATCCGCGCCGCCGAGCTCGAGGGCTCGGATATGTTCGACGATCCAGCGCTCGCGTACGCCGTCGATCCGCCGATCACAGAGGACACAGATGCCCCCGGTCCTCTCCCAAGTCTGAAGCCTGCTGCGTCCCGAAAGCGACCGGCGGCGCGTCGTGCCTACGTCTTCAAGTGCGACATAGGGCATCGCGACGCTCATCTCGAGGGTTCGGTCGGACGGCAAGCGCTTTGAGTGCTCGGTGGGTTAGCCCTTCCCAATCACACAGGAGTTGCTCATAGCGCTCGATCAGGACCCTGAGCTCCGCGTCTTCTTCTCGGGCGATGAGCTTCACTTGGAGGGCTAATGACGCCACCGTCGGGCGTGCGGGATCATCCGCGCGACTGCGCGGTCTCTTCGGAGCCATGGCTTGTTTCCTCGTTAAATGCTGTGACGAGAGGCTCGGTGAGGGCTGTATGTCTTTGCCAGATTAAGGCGTTGAGTCAGCGTTTCCCGCGGATCGAGCCGGCAGCCATGTCCCCCAGACCTCTACGGGCTGGCTGAAATCCGGGATGCGGGCATAGATCATCGTTCGCGCTCCTGATGGGGCCCGTGGCAGTAGGTCGAAGGTCGAAAGGGAGCGCTTGTGGAGGCCGGTCAGGCCCGCGGGGCGCTTAGGACGCCGGGGAAGCGGGTACGGGAGCGTCCGTGCGTGGTCGATGGCCCAAGTGTGGCGCTGGCGTAGGTCAGTGGGATCGCCGTCGGCGCGGATGAGACGGACGCGGTACGAGGCAGCCAGGACGAGGCAGGTCGCGTGATCCTGCCGAGCGTGGGCGAGACGCTGGGTTGGCGAGCGTAAGACGAGGGGGAGTGCGTGGTTCATGGGCCCCTCCCCTCAGTGTGCGGCCATGTGGCGAGCGAGCTTAGCGGCGCCCCAGGCGGCCTTCAGCGCCACCGACATGGCGTCGGCCCAGGAGCAGCCGAACCGTGCCTGGTGGAGGTGCGCAGCCTTGGCGGCGGCTCGCATGATCGCGGACCGATCGAACTTACCGGCGACGAACAGTGGGCGCCGGTCGTAGCGGACGGTCAGGTGGATGGAGGCTTTAGCGGCGAGAAGGCCGGCCGGGATTTTGGTGCGGTCATCACGAACGTCGCGGAGTGCAGCGTTCCAGGAGAGGCGGCGCTGGAGGGGCATAGGATGAGCCTTGTGGTGTAAATAACACCACTTGCGGTAGCGGCATCACCGGTTTGGAGTCAACCACATTCGGTAATAAAATCACCATATGAAGCCGTTTCAATGCCGAATGGCCCGGGCCGCGCTCGGATGGACCACACAGGATCTTGCACGTGAAGCCAGCGTGGGCGCCAACACAATCAATCGGTTTGAGGCTGGCCAAGACGCTCGACTTAGCAGCGTGGAGAAAATTCGAACCGCCCTCGAGGCCGCCGGCCTGGAGTTCATCCCTGAGAATGGCGGCGGAGCCGGGATCCGGTTTCGGGAGCGGAAGTCGCGGTGATGCACTTCGCCGATGATGAGCTATTACCCAGCAGTTTGACCGAGCGATGCCGGGCTTCTGGTGGCCACAATCACGTTTTGGCTTTCAGCTTACCGATAGCGGGCTTGCTGGTGTCGAGGCGGCCGGTCCGTCGGGACAAGCCCAAACAAGTATGAGGGCCGCCGCTCAGCACGGTCACGGTCATTCAACCGGGCTTCGTATGGGCTTTCACGCCGCGCGGCTCACAGAACTAAAAAAATACGCGTCAATGGCAAGGCTTCAGTCGCGACGCGAACGGGTCAAGAGCTTCACACCCGGATCAAGTGCGTTCCCGACCCGGCGGTGTTGTCCTCGCTTGCGTGAAGCTGAGCAACCGCTAGGTCGGCAATAAGGGATGGCGACATACTGTAGTTCGCATACCAAGCGTCCTCGACCATCGAAACATCCTCGTGGCGAGGCCAGGAGAGCCGATCGTAACCGAGCCGGATTAGCGGCCAGAATGACATCTGGTCGAGGTGACGGTGATCTCCGTGGCAGACGCCCGGCTTCGCGGCCAACCAGGTGAGCGGAACGAGTCCACTTCCGATTACTGCGACGAACAGATCGCAACGATACGCCCAGACCAGCGTCTCGGCGAAAGGCGCACGCGTGCCGTCGATCACCTCACACGTTGATGCAAGGCGCTCGCGGATCGTCGCCGCGATTTCCGCGCAATCCGTGTAGCCGTCGAGCACGAGCACGATCCTTCGTGACCCGGTGAGCGGCTGCAGCCGCGCGACGATTTCTGCCGCCCCGTCGACCTGCTCAATCCACGACTTGTTGTGGGCCCGCAAATTGAAGAACAGCACGAAGGCGCCGTGAGCTGCGGCCTCGATCTGCGCGATTCGCCCCAGATGCTCGCGATCGAGCATGCGCCTCGCGGCGCCCTCGATTTTCCTGGCCAGCGCGCCGTCGATCGCGTTGCCGGTCGGCCGGACGAGGAACAGGTTCCGCGAGAGGGCGGTCAGAAACAGTCCGTCCCGGTCCAACTCAACCTCGGCCACCACCGCAAGGTCGTCCCCGGCGAAGATATCGCGCATGGGCAACCAGCGCGGGGCGGCGAGCAGGATGGCAGGCCGATGACCCGCCCGCAGCATGCGCTCGATCCCGGAGACCTCGTTCCAGAAATAATGCCCCATGTTCGAGATGAAGCCGGCGATGCAGGCGGGCGTCTTCGCCGTTTTCCGATAGGCCTGTGCCGCGATTCGATGGCGCGCGCACACCTCTACGAAGGCGCGAAGCACCGGCAAGGTCGCCTCGTAATCGGCTAGCCAGTGCAGGCGGGCGTCGTAGACCAGCACATCTTGGTCGACGAACCAGACGAACGAGAGGGCGCCGATCCACGACGTGCTCACCCCCACGATCACGTGGTGCGGTTCGGTGAATTCGTAGAACAGGTTCACGATACTTTGGATCGGCGACAGGACGGGGAAGCTCGTACGGCTCACCATCGTGCCTGGCCCGAACAGGGAGGGAATCGAAAGCGCGCCGTCGCTCAGGCTGTCGAGTTGAAACGCGTTGGCAACGTCGGGATAGCCGTTCATCAGTGCCTGCGCGTCTTTGGGCTCCTGCAGGAGGCGAGTGTTGTTGCGGGCGAACAGGAGCTGAACCGCTAGGGGTTGGATGCCACAGCGCGCTAAAACGGTCTCGTGCGCGGGTATTTCGCTGTCGTCGAGGAGCAGGAAGCCGGGATCGGAGAAGGTCGCGTCGAGGAGGTCCGCGACTGGTGGCGCTTGTTCCAGCGACTGCGCGTTGTCGACACCCATCGCGGTGCGCAACTGCCGCCGACGCAGGCCTCGCCCCGCCTCAGAGGGCGCCCGTGGGATGACGGTACCCGGATCGAGGCGCGTCACCGTGATCCGGTTAACGACGAAGGCTGTGTTCGCGGTATGCGCGCGGACTTCGAGGCGGCTCTCGGTGTGCACCCAGCCCCGCAGGACGATCCGGGCGCGATCGAGCAATACGGCGTGCTTGGCTAGGACGTGCCCCTCGATCCAGAGGTCAAGGTAGAGTTTGGGGTTCTTCTGACCGGTCAGCGCAATGTCGACCTCGACCTCGTAGAGGCCGGGCTGGACCGGCAGGTAAGGGCCGTACAGCGCGAAGCCCGTCCCACCGCCCGGGAAATTGAGTGTATCAGAGGCGGGTGCATGGGCGGTGCCTAGGGCGCATGACATGCGTTCCAGGGGAACGTGCCAGAAAAAGTCGCCCGGCTGCGATAAAGCCTCCACTCCCGCGTCCAAGGCGTCCTCCTCCTAATCCCGTCCGTGGTAGGTCTCAGTCTCTGCCGACCGGTTTGTCGACAGGCGACCTAGCGGAACAGGAGCGGAGATCCTCGAGCCAAGCTTCGAGCAGAGGCAGCTCCGCCCGTCCCACGAAATCGAGGGCGACCAAGCGCTCGTAGCAAGAGCGCATCCCGTCGGCGATATGAGCAGTGCCCGGCCTGAGGCTGATCCCTTCGAGAGCCTCGCGGATCGCTGTGTTGTGGAGATAGCCCGGCACCTCCTCGGCGAAATCGCGCATTAGGTCGTGGGCGTTGCGTTCCTGGAACACGCTCGCCGCGTGGAAAAGCACGCCCCAACCATTGGCATAGGCGATGCGCTGCGCGACGAAGCTGCGCCAGATGTCGGTCATTCGAAACGAGCAATGATAGGGCAGATAGAGAAGGGGAAACGCCTCCGGCCACCACGTGGTGTTTTGACTGTTGAACGGGCACCATGCGCTCCGTAGAGCAACCGGCTCGGCTTGTTCGAAGCTGAAAGGGATGGGCAGGAGCAATCGGTAGATCGCATCCACGTCGGGGTTCTCGTCGGCCAATCCCTGTTGGATCGGACAATAGATGGCATTCGCGATGCTGGCGTCGGGCAGGGGCGCGTTGACTTGGTCAAGTGGGAGACCCCGCGGCCAGATGAGACCGGCGTGAAAATAACGATAAACGTTTACCCAGGTCGGTGCCTCAACGACACGGGCAGATACAGTAGCGGTTCTCGGTAGCCAAAAATCCGGTCGTGGAATATTGTCGTCATCGGTCTCAACTAACACTGTAGCGCCCGCCGCTATAGCATAGAGATAGCCGATGTTCTTGCGAGCATAATGCTGGGTCGGTGCGTCAGAGGCGTATCGAAAGCCCGTCCGGACTTGCGCCTCAAGGTCGAGGTAGGTCGCGCCGGTTTGAGAGAAATGGGGCGGGCTTTTGTGGTCACCAACGATAATAAATTGAGCGTTGAGTCGTCCGGCGTCGCGGGCAATTTCCGTGACCGCTCGCGTCGGAGGATTGATGCTCGTGATAACTACAGCGTAGTGCTCTGACATGGTTGACGCTCTGCGTGACTCGATGGAGGCTCGAGGCGTTTCGGAGGGAGCTGCATGGATCGGCTCCGAACGCGCGGTCGGACTCTCGATTTGAGGCAATTTGCGCTCCGAGCCGCTCCATTCCGATGCTACTCAGGCATTGAGCTTGCTTACCACCTGCTTGACGAGCAGAAGGCCGATGCTAGCGGCAGTTAGGCCAAACATAATCACGTATAAATAATCCACCTGAATGCCGGCGTATGGATAGTAGGCTGAGCGTACCCATTCCGCGCATTGCAGGGCCGGATTAAACTTCATCCAATAATATATCTTATCGGGCATGAAGCTTGGCAGAAACATCACGCCACTTGATATATACATAATGATACTAAAAAGCGCATAGCCAATCATCCATCCGGGGAAAAATCCTATGATCGCGACATTAATTGTCCCAACTCCAATACCTAAGATAATCGCAGCAACGTAGCCGGAAACAGCAGCGATCGGGTTTGCAGGGATAGGGTTGGTACCCAACGCAACTAAAACTGAAGTGACGA
Organism: Methylobacterium sp. J-072; assembly: GCF_022829425.1. Lineage (NCBI taxonomy): Bacteria > Pseudomonadati > Pseudomonadota > Alphaproteobacteria > Hyphomicrobiales > Methylobacteriaceae > Methylobacterium > Methylobacterium sp. J-072. Next base: position 177,680 of record NZ_JAKSYK010000195.1, read on the forward strand.
CAAGCAAAGCAAGAAATCCAGTAACAATTTCGACAAGTATACGGGAAAAAACTAAGTCGAACAATTTAACTTGAGGATAATATGTTAATGGCCTATTCATGATGACAGATTTCATAACTTCACGTGATATATATTGAAATACAAGTACTGGGACAGCGCCCGTGGCGAAGAATAGCGGCCTGCTATCACCAAGTGGCGCAGCCAGTTTTTGGAACGTATAGATCGCGATCAAAACGAAAACGTGGACGCAGGGCCACAGGACCACCACGCCGTAGCCCCATATCGACGCTCCGAAGCGCGTGCGCATATCGCGCAGAATCAAGGCGTGTAGGACGTGCAGGTACGATTCGACCGGACTCTTCTGCGTCTGAGCCGTGGGGAGGGCGGACATCGGGTTGGCCTCTGCGTTTCTCCGCCTGCTTCGACGAGAAACTGGGCTAAAGTGCGTTGACTGGATGTGCCGGGGGGGGCGGCCTTGAGATGTCGAAGACGTAGTAGTCGCGTATCAGGTCTTCGTATTCGGCCGCCTGAGTCGGAACGGAGAGCGGCCCGCTAACCGAGATGTCGATCGCCATCAGTTGGTCGTTCAGTGTCGCTGGGTCGGCCACGAGAGCGTAGGACAGGACGTGGCCGTTCGGATAGGCGCGCAGCCGATCGCCTTGGGCGCCGAGATCGAAGGCGACCACCGGTAGGCCGGTCCGCAGTCCCAAGGTCAGGGCGTAGGAGTAGGTCTCGGGCCAGATTGCCGGCAGCAGGATCAAGTCGGCGGACACTTTCGGCAAGAGGTCGAGGATTTCTTCGTCCTCCCAGTTTTGGCCGGTCTCGGTGATATGCAGGGCCGCCCGAGCGACTCGATCAAGCGTCGGGTCGTCGGAGGAGTAAGATCCCGTCTCGGTAACGCCGGCCCGCTCCAGGCCGCCGGCGAGCGCCGGATCGGAGAAGCCCACGATCGCAAACCGCAGCGGTAGATCGCGTTTCCGGGCGTCGGCAGCCAAGGCCTGAAGCAGTAGCCCGCCTTCGGGCATGCTGATCGCGCCCAGCACCGCGACCCGGCGCACCCGGCCCGGGCGCCGCAGGGCCGTCGAGCGCACGCTCCGGTCGTGCTCGACATGCGGCCGCACCGTGATCGCCAGATCCGGATACACCGCCCCGATCCGCCCCGCCGTGTCGGCCGATGGCGCGAACACCCGCGCCGCCCCGGCCAGGAACCGCCCGAACACGGCCCGCCGCTCTTCCGGATCCGGCTCCTCGTAGCCGTCCGCGTCAGAGGCCAGGCAGTCCCGGCACACCCGCACCAGCGCCAGGCCGCAATAGCGGCCGTCCGGCATCACCAGGTGGTTGCGGTGGCAGACCGGCGAGAAGTCGTGCAGCGTCCAGGCATAGGGCCGCCCCGAGCCGGACACGAGGTCCATCAAGGCGCGGGCCGCATTCCAGCGCAGGCCCGCCAGCGAGTGCACGTGGATCAGGAGCGGCGCCAGCTGTTCCACGAAGGACGCCACCGCCTCGGCATCGCGGGGCAGGTACAGGCTGTCGAGGCTCGGCAGGTACACGAACTCGCGGCTGCGGTACGAGACGTTGACCTGGATGTTCCGGGCCCGGTCGATCGAGAGAAGCACCACGGCGGTGCCCTCGGCCTTCAGCCGGGCGATCATGTCGTCGATGTGCCGCTGGATGCCCCCGCCCCAGCTATGGGTCACGAACAGCACGGCCCGGCCGCAGAAGTGCCGAGCGAGCCGGTACAGGTCGAGCCGCGCCCGGCCGCGCCGGCCCGGATCGGCCTGGACGAACTGGCCGACCACAGCCGGGTAGTCCGGGTGCTTGGCCAGGAGCGCGGCCTGGCCCTGGTCGTACTCGCCCCCCGGGTCGAGCCCGAACGAGATCTGCCCAGCATGGTAGACGTACACGTCCTCGGCCAGCAGGTTGGAGAACCCGGCCTTGCGGGCGCGCATGCACCAGTCGTTCTCCTCGCCGTAGCCCTTGCCGAAGGCGATTTCGTCGAGGACCCCGACCGCGTCCAGCGCTGCGGCG
>NZ_JAKSYK010000199.1:0-644 GCF_022829425.1 Methylobacterium sp. J-072
AGCGGCCCGACGAGGTCGCGTTCCTGCGCGCCGTCCTGGCCGATCTCGGGGCCGAGGGGCGCGTGCGGGTCGCCCGTTTGCGCAGGGACGGTCGGATCCTGGCCTCCGCGATCCTGCCGCTCACCGGCCCCGAGGCCTGGGCCCCGGCTATGCTCGTCGATCAGCGTCAGGATCCGGAGCGAGCGTCCGCCGTAGGTTCGTGCCTGGACGAAGTCTAAACTCCAGACGTGTTTGCGATGGAGCGGGCGCAGCCGCACGCAGGATCCATCGTTCAGCCACAGGCGACCGCATGGTCGGTGCTTCTGCGGGACCTTGAGCCCCTCGCGACGCCAGATGCGCTGAAAGTGGCGCGACGCATCAACAGCGGGGGCGTGATCGAGGCGCTGGCGGAGGCGATGTGCTTACACGGCATCCCGGAACACATCCGCTGCGACAATGGCCCCGAGATGATCTCGAAGGCGCTGCGCAAATGGGTCGCCAAAACTGGCTCACAGATCCAGTACATCGCACCAGGATCGCCGTGGGAGAACGGGTATTGTGAGAGCTTCAACGGCAAGCTTCGTGACGAGTGCCTACGCCAGGAGATCTTCTACTCGTTAAAGGAGGCGCAGATCGTGATCGGTCTGTGGCAAAACACCTACAAC
>NZ_JAKSYK010000203.1:0-326 GCF_022829425.1 Methylobacterium sp. J-072
ATGGATCAGCGAATCCATCGCGACCACGTGGTCGAACCGGCCGAGGCCGGGGTCGAGCATGTCGCCGACGCGGAAATCTATGCTGCCCGCGCCGGGGATCGTTGGCAGCCGTTCCCGGGCGAGGCCGACCAAAGTCGGCGCCAAAGGGCTTGCCCTTTGGGAACCCCTTACTCGCCGATGGCTGCGCCGGCCGGACGGCGGTTGTCGTTGGCGCCGTAGAGCAGGCCCGGACGCATCCGCTCGGTGCGCGTCGCGTCGTTGCCCGAGGAGGGCGCGTCGGCGGCATCCGGCACGGCGGCGCGGATTGCGATCAGCTCCTGCGCGCC
>NZ_JAKSYK010000208.1:0-1139 GCF_022829425.1 Methylobacterium sp. J-072
CACCTCAGCGACTGTGTTGGAGGTCAAGCGCTTTGCCATGGTTTTTCATCCCTGAGCATGGCGTTGAGGATGGTGAGGAGCTTGCGGGCGGCGGCGATGACGGCGACCATCTTGGGCTTGCCGGCAGCGACCAGGCGGTCGCGGAACAGCTTGAGCACCGGGTTGTGTCGGCAAGCGACCAGGGCTGCCAGGAACAAGGCGGAGCGCACGGTCTTGCGGCCCCCGCCGATCATCGCCTTGCCGATCCAGCGGCCCGACTGGCGCGTGTAGGGGGGCAGCCCGGCCAGGCTGGCGATGCGCTTGGCGTCGAGAGTGCCGAGTTCGGGCATCTCGGCGATCAGCGTCCGGGCGGTGAGCGCGCCCACGCCGGGTACGGAGGCGAGCAGATCCTCCCGGGCGCGCCAGACCGGCGAGCCGCGCACGGCGGTATCGACCTCGCCGTCGATCTCGACGAGTTCCTTCTCCAGGGCCTTGATCAGCCGGGCGATGCTCTTGGCGATCCGCGGCACGGTGGTGCGGTGCTGGCGGTTCTTCTCGGAGACGATCATCTCGATGATCTGGCGGCGGCGGGCCACCAGGTCCGACAGCAGCCGGGTGGCCGCATCGGGCAGCGCCCGCACCTCCGGCTGCGTCGCCTCGACGAAGCGGGCGATCATCGCCGCATCGATGGGGTCGGTCTTGGCCCGTCGCCCCAGCGCCTGGGCATAGTGCCGGACCTGGGCCGGATTGACCACCACCAGCGGCAATCCAGCCTCGGCCAGGGTGGCCGCCACCACGGTCTCGAAGCCCCCGGTCGCCTCCACGGCCACCAGATGCGGCGACAGCGGCAGCAGCCGTTCGATCAGGCTGGCCAACCCCGCGCCGTCGCGCGCCACCGCGAAGGCCAGGCCATCAGGCAGGACATGCACGTCCAGCCGATCCTTCGACACGTCGATCCCGACATGAACCATAGCCATCCGTCCTCGTCCTTGCGCAACCGAGCTCTTGCGGCCCAAGCGACTGTTCGAGGTCGATGGCTGAACGGAGGGGCGACCGTGCTGAGGTCCGGGCTCTAACGCCCTGGGATGAGCCGGTGTCCCCTCCGTCTCCGCCCTGACCGCTCTACCACGGGCGGTCAAACCAGAGTTACAAGGATGAGG
>NZ_JAKSYK010000212.1:0-1053 GCF_022829425.1 Methylobacterium sp. J-072
TAGAGCGTCGTCCTAGAAATCAGACTCGTGGGTTGCGGCTGGGCTGTCGAACTGATTCGCTTGTGCGAGGAGGAGGATCATGGGCGGCTGCTATTCATTGGACCTTCGCGAGCGGATCACTGGGTTTGTCGGGAACGGCGGCTCGCGGCGTGCCGCAGCACGGCAGTTTGCGGTCAGCGCGAGTTGCGCGATCAAGCTGGCCAGACGCCGCGCTCGGACCGGATCGGTGGCGCCCGCGCGTCAGGGGCGGCCCAAGGGCAGCGGCAAGCTGGAGCCGGTGGCCGACTTCCTGATCGCAGCGGTGGAGGCCACGCCCGACCTCACCATGCCGGAACTGGCCGAGCGGCTGCTGGCCGAGCACGGCGTGACGGCGACGCCGGCCATGCTGTCACGCTTCCTCTGCCAGCGCGGTTTTACATATAAAAAAAGCCCTGATGGCGGCCGAGCGCGGACGCGCGCCCATCCCTGAAGATCGTCACGAGTGGCGCACCAAACGCCTCCCGATGATGCGCTCCGCCTGCCACCGCCTCGTCTTCCTCGACGAGACGTCCGTCACGACCAAGATGACCCGCCTGCGCGGGCGCAGCCGCAAGGGTAGGCGGCTGCACGCCAAGGCACCGTTCGGTCACTGGGGCACGCAGACCTTCATCGCCGGCCTGCGCTGCGACCGCCTGAGCGCGCCCTGGGTGATCGACAAGGCGATGAACCGGGCTGCCTTCGAGACCTACGTCGAAACCCAGCTCGCCCCGACCCTGAACAAGGGCGACGTCGTCATCCTCGATAACCTCGCGGTTCATAAGAGTCCCAAGGCCGCCGCCTGCTTGAGGGAGCGCGGTGCTTGGTTCCTGTTCCTCCCGCCCTACTCACCCGACCTCAACCCGATCGAGCAAGCCTTCGCCAAGCTCAAGGCCCACCTGCGCAAGGCCAAGGCCCGCACCTTCGACGCTCTCTGGCGAGCCATCGGCGACATCTGCGGCTTGTTCGAGCCCCAAGAGTGCTGGAACTTCCTCAAGGACAAGGGATATGCGTCCAATTAAGTGGACGACGCTCTAG
>NZ_JAKSYK010000009.1:0-16256 GCF_022829425.1 Methylobacterium sp. J-072
ACGACAGAGCAGTGGGCGTTTTGTGAGAGGCTCTTAGGGCGCTTGCCGCCGACGTGGATACCGGTTCGGCGTCAGCGAGCGGAGCACATCGAGGACGGCTCTCGTGCGGATCCGGCGAAGGCCGATTCATCCGTCCAGGCCTCACCGATGCTGTCGAACGATCCGGCTTGACCGGTACTGGCAGATGAAGTGACATCGCCACCGGGGGAAAAACTGTTGATCGGTTCCCCCGCCCGCGGGTGCGACATTTACATCGACGGACAACGCCTTAGCTTGTCGGTAGGAACTACCCACGAATCACGGAATTCCTGCCGATGATCGCCCACAGGGTAGCGCTCGCCGGCACGGTTCTCATGCTGAGCATCGTGCCGGCGGCCTCTCAGTTGCGCCGCCCGATGACCTGTACGGAGGACGTGTCGGTGCGGCTCGATCCGGTCCCCGTCCCAGACGGCGCGAAGCCGCAACCGCAACCGCAGCCGCAACGTGCGCGGACCTTCTCGCTGGTCTCCAGCGGCGGCCTGCTGACCGTCATCTCCGCCGGACGCTCCGATTATTATGAATGCCAAGTGGCTTCGCCGCGCCTGAACGAACGGACGCCGCGCAATGCGATCAAGTGCCAGAACGGCGTGTATTTTCTTCTGATCGACCTGAACAAGTTGAACTTCGTCGAGGCGCAGCTCAATCCGGAAGACCGCAGCGAGATCAAGGTGAGCTACGGGATCTGCCGGACTTTGTGACGGATTTCAGTCCATCCGGATGAGGATGTAGGCCGACACGGCGATGATGGCGACGGTGACGGCGAACAGCAGCAGCGTCTTCGCGAAGGGGTTGTCCGGCGGGTCTGGCGCGTCGTTCATGATGCTCCCCCAGCCCCGGAAGGATGGTGGCGTCTGCCGTCCGGCTCACCGTATGAGCGGCCAATCAGCGGCGTCTGCCTAGCGTGTTCAGTAATCTGCGCTGTTGGCGCTGAAGAATCCGTTTCCCGCTCATGTCCTGGATCGGGCCGTGCAACAAGCTTTACCGAAAGCTCGACCGCTTCTAACGTGATTCGGCGCGGCCGAGGCTCCCTTCGAAGGATGGAAGATCACCGGCAGAACTGCGTCGCCGCCGGGGTCCATTGGCCGAATCCCGTCGCGACCATGTTGGCGACGACCCGGCAGATATACTGCTTCTGCGCGGCATTGTTGTTCGGCCCGGCATGGTAACGGGCCACCGCCATGGTCCAGCTGCCCTCCCGCTTCTTGAGTTCCTGAAGGAATTGCGTCGCGTATTGGACGTTCGCGTGCGGGTCGATCATGGCCTCGACCGAGTTGAACTTGCCGCCGTGGTAATGGTGGTTGATCTGCATGCAGCCGAGATCGATCAGGCGCACGCCCTTGCTGCGCGCCTCCGCGAAGCGGGCGAGCACGTCCCGCGGCCCCGTCCCGAAATAGGCGGTCCCGGCGATGTTCATGGCATAGGGCTGCAGCGAGCCGCGCTTTCCGGTCTCCGTCAGGCCGACGGCGTAGAGCACGCCCAGCGGCACGCCGTAGCGCGCGGACGCGCGCCCCATCTCGTCCTCGCAGACATTCGCGGCGGCCGGGGCCGCGCTAGAGATAAACGCCGCCGTCACGAGGACGTACCGCTTCATCCGTCCGTTCTCCTTCGCGTCGGGTGGTGGCGGCTTGGCGCTGCGCGTCCTGCCTCTGTCGGGCGCCCTCGTTGCCCGGGCGCGCGCCCCCGTCGGCGAAGGAGGACGCGGCCTGCTGCTGGGAAGCCTGTTGCTGGGATCCGCCCGATCCGCCGGCATCGGCCGACCGAGCAGCCTGCCCGACGCTGACCTCGGCCCGATAGCCGCTGTTGCTCAAGAGGTCGGTGAGGAGCGCCGTGTCCTTGTGCAGGAGCGCGGCGGTCTCCGGCTGCGAGGCGCGCAGATGCGTTTCGAGCTGGCCGTTGGAGAGCCGCATCTCCACGGTGACGACACCCAGATCCTCCGGCCGGAGCTGGATCTTCAGCGTGCGCAGCGGCCCCGCCGGGACGGCGTTGGCCGCCGGATCGGCTGGAAGCTGGCCCTGCGCCGCCGCCGCGGTCGCGCGTTGGAGCTCCTCTCGGATGGCCGTGGCGATCATCGGCAGGGATCCGGCGGGCAGGCTCGCGGCGGTCCCGGTCCCGTCATGCGGCCCCGCCGCAGCGGAAGAATCCTCCGCGCGTTCGCCGACGGCGGCCAGAACGGCCCGTTCGACGCCCGACACGGCACGGCCCTGGGCGGGTGCGATCACCGCCGGCTGCTCGCCCTCCCCATCGGACGCCGCGGCGACGGCGCGCCGCGGATCCGGCTCGGACCGGATCTGGGGCGCGAGCTTCAGCGCCGCTGAAGGCCGCGAAGCGCGTCTCGTCCCGGCCGAAATCGAGCTGCGTCAGCTGGTACGCGAAGCGCTGCCGGAAATTGCCTGCGTAGATCGAGTGCTGAAAGCGACGCAGGTATTGGATGGCCAGAACCTCAAATTTCTTCAGATCGCCGCCCTGCCCGAGGGTGAAGATCTCGCGGCGCAGCGCGCCTTCCTCGACGAGGGTTCCCGGCATCGACAGCCGGACCCGGTCGAGGAGGGCGATCGCGCGGACCGGATTCTCGGTCACCGTCAGGGCGGCCTGCGTCAGGCCGATCGACCCGGCAAGCGTCGTCGGCAGGGGCGCCGTGTCGACATCCTTCAGCAGGCGGCTCGCCTCGGCCTCCTGGCCGTCGATATAGGCCAGCGCACCGCGCGCCAGATTCGTGTCGGGCAGGTCGGGGCTGCCCTTCCTGGTCAGGCGCCGCAGGATCGCCGGGCCACCGCCGCTGAGGGCGAAGACGATGGCCGCCTGCACGTTGCGCCGATCGGTCCAGACCTCCGACGCCGCGTTGAGGAGATCGCCCTCGATCCGGGCCATCAGCACGGGCTGGCTCTCATGCGCCGCCAGAGACCCCGTGGCGATCCGATCCTGCAACAATTGCAGGGTGCGCACCCACTCGACGGGACCGGCCTTGCGGCTCTGCTGCGGGTCGGCGGCTGGTGCCGTCGCGGGCGCCTCGGGCACGGGAGGTTGCGCCGGCTGCGGAGCCGCCTCGGTCGCCGTCTGCGGCACCGGGTTTGCGGCGACCGGGTACGGACAGAGGGTGAGAAGAGCGCCGAGGGCGATCTGCGTGATCCGCCTCATCCCGGAGTGCCCTGCAGGAGGATCTCGATCCGGCGGTTCTCGGGCGCCTTCGGATCCACGCCGCTCCGCGGCATCCGGTCGGCCGCGCCCTCGATCCGGGCGATCCGGGCTTCGTCGACGCCGGCCCGCGTCAGCATATAGGACGCGATATGGGCGCGCGCCGTCGAGAGCCGCCAGTTGTCGTAGACTTCGGAGCGGAACGGGCGGCTGTCAGTATGGCCGCGGACGACGATCTTGCCCGGCCGCCCGGCCAGGGCCTTCGCGATACGCTCCATGGCCCGCACCATCTCGGGGCGGGGCTCGGCCGAGCCCACCGCGAACATGCTGAAATTCAGGTCGTCCGTCACGTTGATCAGGAGTCCCTCCGGCGTACCCTGGACCTCGACATGCGGCCCGGAGGATGCGCCCGGGGCCGAGGGCGGAAAGATGCTGGCGATCTCCGCCTTCAGCGCCGCCTGGTCGGCCTGCGCCGCGGTTTGGGGCCCGGCACGGGCCGGTGTCTGCGCCGCGGCCTGGGTTTGGCTCTGGGCCTGGCCCGCCTCCGGCCCGCTCACGGGCGCCTTCGCGTCCTTCGTCGCGTCCTTCGTATCCTTGGCGTCCTTGGCGGCGTCCCTGGCCCCGGCGCTCTCGGGAGCGGTCGCGGCGGTGCGCCCCGCGCCGCGGGCGTCGGGCTGGGTCCGGGCTGGCGGCGGCGTGATCCCGGTGGGCGCGGACCGGTCCGTCTTGGCGGGCGAGACGGTAACCACCTGCCAGTACAGCGGATCGAACGGATCGCGCGCGATGTCGCCGCCCCGCCGCCCCGCCTCGCCGACATCGCCGATCGTAGCGCTCTGGGGCTTGTCCGGGTCGGGCTCGGTGGCCAGGTTCGCCAGCACCGCGTAGGGATCCTGGAACAGCTCCCGCTCCCGGGCCACCGAGCCCGGAGGCAGGGCGCCGGCCTTGTCGGGCTGATTGGCGCCCGATTCCGGCAGATTCGCCTTGTCGCCCGCCCGCGGATCGGCCGCGTTGGGCTGCGGATCGCTTAATCCTTTCTTGGACGGCAGGGCATCGGACAGGCTGATCGGATTGAAGTAGTTGGCGATGCTGGTCTTCGTCTCCTCGTTCGTGGCCTTGGTGAGCCACAGCACGAGGAACAGCGCCATCATGGCGGTCATGAAGTCGGCCAGGGCGATCTTCCAGGCACCGCCGTGATGGTCGCCCTCTTCCTCCGCGCGGCGGACGATGATGATTTCGTGCGGCTCGTCGGCCATGCTCAGCGATCCTCGACCAGGGTGGCGACGCGCTCGCCCCACGCCTGGAGCTGCGTCTCGATCACCGTCCCGTTCATCCGGATGCGCAGGTCGGGGCCCCCGTCGAAGGCAGCGACCAGCCGGCCGGGCGGCAGGTCCAGGCGCTTCGCGAGTGCCTCGACGAGGTCCGCCGGACCGGTCACCGCGAGCGTCCCCGACCGGTCGTCGGCCACGACGGACGACACGGTCGCGTGCAGGTCGGTGAGCGCCGCCTGCCGCAGGGCTTCCGCCAGGAAGGGCTGCAGGACCTGGGTCAGGCTCCGCGCCAGCTGCGTCTCCAGCGCGCGGACCTGCTCGACGAAGCCGGCCGCCAGGACGGCCGATTCCTCGTCCACCCAGCGCTGCCGCGCCTCGGCGAGGCCGGCGGCGCCGGCGTTACGCTCGGCCGCGATGGCGGCCTGCACCGCCTGTGCGACCAGAGCCTCGCCTTCGCGGCGTCCCTCCGCCCGCGCCGCAGCCGCGATGGCGTCCAGATCCGGCGGGCTCGCGGGCGCCGCCGGTGGTGGCGCGCTCGAATCGACGCGCTTGGGTATCAGCGCGGCCAGGGCGGAGGAGGAGCGCTGGCTCGTTCCCGAGAAGACGGTCCAGATCGGAGGGGCCTCAGCCATCACGCGGCCTCGTCACGGCTGAGCCATTGCTTCAGAATGTTGGCGACCTGCTCCTCGTCGAGTTCGACCAGCTGCTCGAGCTTCCGGATGGGCGAATGCGCCATCCGTTCCGTCAGGTCCTCGATGAGGTTGGGTTCATCGGGCAAGAGGGACTGTTCCGCCTGCAGCATGTCGAACTCAGCCGAGTCGGAATCCGGTCCTGCGAGGGCCAGTTCCGTCTCCGTCTCCGGCGAGCGGGCGAGGATCGCGTTGACGGCCGGACGCAGGCCGAACCAGATCAGCAGACATCCGACGATCAGGATCGTGGCCGCGTTGATCTGGGTTCCGGACTGGCGCATCAGGACATCGCCGATCCCGAGTGCGGGAGCCGGTGTGAGCGGCTGGCCCTCGTTGACGAAGCTGACCGCCGCCACCTTAATCTGGTCGCCGAGCTTCAGCAGGGGCAGGGTGATCTTGATGCGGCAATGGCCGAAGCCGATCTCGCTGACCGAGCCGCCGACCCGGATGACGGGATGTGCGTCCCGGTCCTCCAGGGCGCGGGCGAGCTGGTCGAGGGCGTTCATGGTGATCTCCGGAGCCCTCGACCCCGGGCCCTGCAACGGCGGCGAGCGCAGCTTTACGGTCGCGCCGCGTGCCACTCGCCCTTAAAAAATCACGGTTTCAAAAGGTCTTGGACCTTTTGCGGGTGCAGGGCGGAGCCCTGCGGACCTCGGGCCATCGCGGTATTCCACGCGCTAGAGCCGTTCCCGATCACGTTGCAATCGGGAACGGCTCTCAATCCTTGATTCGTCGCGCTAGCTCGCCGGCCCGAGGCCGCGGATCGCGCTCTGCAGCGACGATTCCGTTTCCGACACCGCGGCGGCCGCACCCTCGAAGGTGCGGGTGATCAGGATCAGCCGCGACATCTCCATGACGGGGTTGACGTTCGCGCCTTCCTGAAAACCCTGCTGCACGCGCACCGCCGTCTCGCCGCGCTGGTTGAAGTCGAGGATCGGCGCGCCCGGCCGGTCCGACGCGACCGCGTCGCCGTCGACCCGGGTGAGCTTGGCCGCGCTGTCGAGGCGGAAGACGCCGAGTGCCCCGATCTGATTGATCCCCTGGGTGATGATCCCGTCCTGGCCGATGGTGATCGGCGGCCCCTCGGGATCGACCGAGATCGGGGATCCGCCGGGATCCAGCACCGCGCGCCCGTTCAGGTCCTGAAGGTCGCCCGCGGCCGTGATCTGCATCCGGCCGTCGCGTGTATAGACCGGGCCCGACCGGCCCCGCACGGCCAGCCAGCCATCGCCCTGGATGCCGACGTCGAGGGGGCTGTCCGTCTTGTTGAGCGGGCCGGCCTTGCGCGACAGGAAGGTCTCGCCCGGCGTCACGAAGGCGGTGTCGCGCCCGCCCGCCTGGGACAGGATCGTCTCGAACTTCACCTCTTCGGCGCGGAAGCCGGCCGTCCCGAGGTTGGCGACGTTGTTCGCCACCGTGTTCAGGCGCTGTTCGAGGGCGACCTGGGCGGACAGGGTGACGTAGAGCGACGATTGCATGTCACCGGCCTCCCAGCCGGATGGATTGGAGCTTCAGCAAAATATCCGGACTGAGGCCGGCATCGGATCCGCTGAAGAGCGCCAATGCCGGTGTGGACGGCGCATTGTTTTGCGTGTCCCACATGATCGTAAAGCGCTTGAGGAACGTATTGAGTTTGTCCGGATCCTGGAGGCCCGCGATGTCGAGCTTGCGCTTGATCAGGTTGGCCTGTGCGTCGATGCTTCCTCTCGCGGCTTCAGCAGGTATGCCGAGTGCAGTCCGAACGACCTCGGCCAGCGCCTTGTCCGCGAGGATCGAGTAGGCGGACTTGATCGTTCCTGCCTTGCGTTGAAAATATAAAGCTAAGCGAACACCTTCGTCGTCTGCGCCGGCATCGGTTTCAAGATTCTGGCGAACGTAGTTATCTATGGTGGTGCTATATGCGCTGACATTGGAATTGAAATTCGCGCCGGAGTTCGAGAAGTTGAATGCGATGGCGAGGTCCTGGTATCGCGAATCCTGGAGCCGCTCGACCAGAACATTCCCTTTGCTGTCGGCTTCGCGGGTGAGGACCTTCTTCATGAAGGCTTTCGCGTAGGTCATTTCATCAAGGCCGTAGGCCTTCATGGCGAACGTATAGAGACGATTGTTCTTCATGAAATCGTCGATTGTCTTGACGCTGCCGATATTATCACGAAAGTATTGAATATCCCGCTTGATCGTCGATTCGGAAGCTTTACGCGCAAGGACGTTCGATAAATTCCGAGCAATATGTTGGTATTCGGTGAAGGTCGAGGTCATGCGACAGATCCTTCGTCAGTCCGTTAGGCGCGAGGCTAGTCGCTCAGGCTTGTCCGAGCCTTGCCTTTTTCCCTGTCACGGACTGGCGGTGCGCGCGGATACTGCTCCAGCCTTGCGCAAGCATGCCGGTCTAGGTCCGACGGTGTTGATTGGAACGACGTCAGGGCGCTGCGCGTGGGTGTTATCTTAGGCTTGCTGATCGCGATCGGCTGCGTCGGCGGCGGGTTCGCGGCCATGGGCGGCCACCTCGCCGTGATTTGGCAGCCCTTCGAATTCATCATCATCGGAGGCGCGGCTTTGGGCGCCTTCGTGGTCGCGAACCCGCTGAAGGTGGTCAAGGATACCGGCACCGCCATCGTGGACGCGGTTCTGAGCCGGGCGCCGAAGAAGGACGATTACCTCGCGCTGCTCGGCTTGCTGTTCGCGCTGACGCGGGAATTGCGGTCGAAGCCCCGCAACGAGGTCGAGCCGCATCTCGAGAATCCGGACGAATCCGAGATCTTCAAGGCCTTCCCGAAGGTGACCCGCGATAAGGAGCTGACGCTGTTCATCTGCGACTACGTGCGCCTCATCCTCATCGGCAACGCCCGACCCCACGAGATCGAGGCGCTGATGGAGGAGGAGATGGTCACCCATCGACGCGACAAGCTGAAGCCGTACGCTGCCTTGACCGGCGTCGCCGACGGGCTGCCGGCGCTGGGCATCGTGGCGGCGGTGCTGGGCATCGTGAAGGCGATGGGCGCGCTCGATCAGTCGCCGGCGCTCCTGGGGCACCTGATCGGCGCGGCCCTGGTGGGCACCTTCAGCGGCATCTTCATGTCCTACAGCGTCCTCGCCCCCCTCGGGACCAAGGTGAAGATCACCCGCGAGTCGCAGGGACGCGTCTACATCATCGTGAAGCAGACCCTGCTGGCCTACATGAACGGCGCCCTGCCGCAGATCGCCATCGAGCATGGCCGGAAGGCGATTTCCGCCGGCAATCGGCCGACGATCGACGAGGTCGAGAACGCGACGATCACCAACGGCTCGCGCGGCGACGCCGCCATGCGCGAGGCAGCGTGATGCCGGATCAGGACAAGCAACAAGTCACCAGCGACATCCGGGATCGGCTGCTGGACGCCGCGGGCCTCTCGCTCGACCGGCTGCCGATGCTGCACGTCATCCTGGACCGGGTAGCGACGTTCAGCGCCGAGCACCTGCGCCACTTCGCGGCGTCGCCCGTCTATTTCTCCCTGAGCAACGTCGAGAGCCAGCGCTTCGGGGACATCCTCGAACCCTACGAGGCGAACGCCATCGCGGGCATCTTCCAGGCGCCGGAATGGGACAGCCACATCCTGGTCGGCTTCGATCGCGACTTCGTCTTCACGATGGTGGAAGTTCTGCTCGGCGCCGATGGCTCCGAGCCGCCCCTCGACGAGGAGCGCTCCTTCTCGGCCATCGAGATGCGGATCGCCCAGCGCATCTTCGACCAGATCGGCAAGGCGCTGCAGGCCGCCTTCGCCCTGGTGGCGGACACGCCGTTCAAGCTCGAACGGACGGAATTGCGCATGGACTTCGCGGTGATCGGCCGTCGGAACAACCAGGCGGTGGCCGCGAAGTTCGTCCTGCAGGCGCTCAATCGCGGCGGCGAGATGTTCATCGTTCTCCCGCAATCCGTGCTCAATCCCATGCGCCAGAGCTTGGGCCGGATCCTGGTCGGCGAGAGCACGGCCCGCGATTCCCGTTGGACGCGGCAGATCGCCGGCGAGGTTCAGAAGACTCCCGTGACGCTCAAGGCGATTCTGGAGGAGAAGCCCCTGACCCTGGGCGAGATCGCCAGCCTGGAGGTCGGTCAGGTGATCGAGCTGCGGGCGACGCCGAATACGCGCGTCAAGCTCGAGGGCAACAATCGTGAGTTGTTCTGGTGCGACGTCGGGCAGCAGGATGGCACCATCGTGCTGCGTGTCGACCGGTTCATCGATCAGGATCAGGAGTTTATCGATGATGTTCTCGCTCGCTGAAGCCCTGCTCTTCGCCGCCCTGGTCGCGACGACCGGCTGTCTGGTCCCGATGTACATGCGGTTGAAGCGCCTGGACCGGTATCATGCGCAGTACCGGGACATGATCGACTGGAGCGCCTGCGCCATGGTCGGCGCGAGCAATGCCGTCCAGGCCTTCGCCCAGGAGGGGCGGACCGTCCTGGAGGATCTCAGCAGCGAGATTGAGTTCGCGAAGGCGGCCCTGGCCGAGCTCAAGGCCGAGCGGCTCAAGCTGACCTCCACGGTGCAGCCCGCGAGCGTCGCCCACGAGGCCGCGGTCGGCAGCCTGTCGAGCGTCTGATGCCGATGGCCGGCGCGCCCGCGCCGGACGCGAGCCGTGGCGTCGCCGCCTGAAGCCGCCCCCGCCTGGGCGGCGGCCGAGACGGCGCCGGTCCTGATTTCCTCAAGGAACCCATGATGTCATCCTCCTCAGACTTTTCGGATGCGGACGCCGACAACGGCCACAAGGAGAGCCTGTTCGCGAAGATCGAGGCCCAGGCCCAGGAGCGGCGCGAGCAGGACGAGAAGGCCGGCAGCGGCCGCAACCTGGATTCGATCCTCCGCATCCCGGTCCTGATGCAGGTGGTCCTCGGATCGGCGACGATGCCGGTAGCGAACCTGATGAAGCTGGGACGCGGGGCGATCGTCCCCCTCGACCACCGCGTCGGCGAGCCGGTCGACGTCGTTGTGAACGGCCGCGTCATCGCCCGGGGCGAGGTCGTCGTCGTCGAGGACGACAACTCCCGCTTCGGCGTGTCGCTGACCGAGATCGTCGGGCCCGCGTCGGCCGATTCGAACGGCTGACAGGACGCATCGTCATGGCCGCAGGCCCCGTCACCAAGACCACGCGAGTCCTGAACCCCGCCGAGGAGGTCGCGGCCGTCCTGATCGCGATGAACAAGGGGACGGCGAGTCGTCTGGTCAAGTATTTCGACAATGCGGAACTGAGGCAGATCACCCGCGCCGTCGCGCAGCTCGGGCCGGTCTCGCGATCGCAGCTCGAAAGCATCATCGAAGCGGTGACCGCCTTCTTCACCGACGGGGCGAACCTGATCGGGACGGCCCGCGAGATGGAGAAGCTGCTGGAGGGCAACCTGCCGCCCGAGCAGATCGCCAGCATCATGGCCGACGTCCTCGGCCAGGGCGAGCGCTCGGTCTGGGACCGCATCTCGAACGGGGCGGAGGCCGCCCTGGCCTCCTATCTGCTGAAGGAGCATCCACAGACCGCGGCCCTGATCCTGTCGAAGGTGAAGCCGGCCTGCGCCGCCAAGGTCATGGCTCAGCTTCCCGCACCCCTGCGGAACGGGGTCATGCGCCGGATGCTGACGTTCAAGCCCATCGTCGATGGCACGATGAAGATGATCGAGCAGACGATGCACGAGGACTTCATGATCAACCAGGCCCGCAACGCCGGTGCGGACACCCATGCGCGCATGGCCGACATCATCAACAAGATGGAGCGCCAGGGCATGGAGGAGGTCCTGGACAGCCTCGCGCAATCGCGCCCCAAATCGGCGGAGATCCTGAAGAGCCTGCTGTTCACCTTCGACGACATCATCAACATGACGCCCCGGGCGCGCACCAGCCTGTTCGATCAGATCCCGCCCGACCGCATCATCCTGGCGCTGAAGGGGACCAGCGGCACCCTCCGCAACGTCGTGCTGGGTGCCATCACGGCCCGCACGCGACGCCTCGTGGAGCACGAACTCGAAGGTGGCGAGCCGGCCTCCCAGCGCGATGTCCTCGAAGCGCGCCGTGCGATCACCGACCAGGCCCTGGAGATGGCTGCCCGCGGCGAGATCGAGCTCAACCAGGCTGAGTCGGAAGACACCTTCTTCAGCTGAACGGATCGGGTACGATGTCGGACGACGACAAGGAGAGCAAGACCGAGGCGGCGAGCGACAGGAAGATCAGCGAGGCGCTCGAGAAGGGGAATGTCCCGTTCTCGCGGGAGGTGCCGGTCTTCGCCTCGATCCTGGCGACGCTCGTCATCCTCGTCTTCATCCTGCGGGATCACGGCCCTCTCTTCGTCCGGCAACTCACCCTGCTCATCGAGCAGCCGCGAAACTTCTCGCTGGCTACCAGTCAGGATGCCGAACAGCTCGTCGTGGCGCTGGCCCTGGTGATGTGGCAACTTCTGCTGCCCATGCTGGTGATCCTGATGGCGGCCGCCCTCGCCGCCTCGGTGTTCCAGAATGTGCCGCGCATCGCGGGCGAGCGCATCAGGCCGCAATGGTCTCGCATCTCACCCGTCGGTGGATGGAATCGACTTTTCGGCCTGCAGGGGTTTATCGAATTTGGGAAAAGCGTCCTCAAATTCCTGGCCATCGGCGGCGTCGTCTTCATGATTCTACGCGCCGACCGACACGAGATCGTGAATATCATGTTCGAGGATCCGATCGGCCTGCCCGAACTCATTCTGAGCCTGTCGGTCCGGCTGGTTTCCGCTGTCAGCGTCGCGACGATCGCCCTGGTGGCGGGCGATCTGGTCTGGACGCGCGTGAAGTGGCAGCGCGACCTGCGGATGTTGAAGCAGGACCTGAAGGACGAGTACAAGCAGACCGAGGGCAACCCGGCGGTGAAGGCCAAGCTGCGCTCCATCGCGCTGGATCGCGTGCGCAAGCAGATGATGGCGTCCGTGCCCCGGGCCACGATGATCCTGGCCAACCCGACGCATTACGCCATCGCGCTGCGCTACGATCAGTCCGAGAACGACGCCCCCATGGTGCTGGCCAAGGGCAAGGACCTGCTCGCCCTGCGCATCCGCGAGATCGCCGAGAAGCACCGGATCGAGATCGTGGTCGACAAGACCCTGGCCCGGGCGATGTACGACAATGTCGAGATCAACCAGGCGATCCCGGCGGAATTCTACCGCGCGGTCGCCAACCTCCTCGTCTACGTGATGACGCGCAAGAAGCGCTGACGCCGGGGGATGCGCGGCTCACCCGGCGCCGGGGGCGGCGCTGATCAGGGGCCCCGGCGCTTCGCCTCCCGGCGGAAGCGGTGCAGGACGAACTCGGTGTAGCCGTTCGGCTGGGCCGCGCCCTCGAAGACCAGGGCCTCCGCGGCCCGGAAGGCCGGCCCGTCGAAAGCCGGACCCATCGGGCGGTAAGCCGGATCGGCCGCGTTCTGGCGATCGACGATGCCGGCCATCCGGCGCAGGGCCTCGGCGACCTGGGCGCGGTCGACGATGCCGTGGCGGAGCCAGTTGGCGATGTGCTGGCTGGAGATGCGCAGGGTGGCGCGGTCCTCCATCAGGCCGATATCGTGGATGTCGGGCACCTTCGAGCAGCCGACGCCCTGGTCGATCCAGCGGACCACGTAGCCGAGGATGCCCTGGCAGTTGTTGTCGAGTTCTTCCCGGACGGCCTCCGGCGCGAACGGCTCCGCGGCGAGCGGCAGCGTCAGCATGGCGGCCCGGGTCGCGGGTGCCCGGTCGCGGAGCTCCGCCTGGCGGGCACGCACGTCGGTCTGGTGGTAGTGGAGCGCGTGGAGCGTCGCCGCGGTCGGGGACGGGACCCAGGCGGTGTTGGCGCCGGCCGCCGGATGGTCGCCCTTGGCGGCGAGCATCGCCGCCATCCGGTCGGGGGCGGCCCACATGCCCTTGCCGATCTGCGCGTGGCCCGGCAGCCCGCAGGCCAGCCCGGCATCGACGTTGCCGTCCTCGTAGGCCCGGATCCAGGCGGTGGCCTTCATGGCATCCTTGCGGACCACCGGGCCGGCCTCCAGGGCGGTGTGGATCTCGTCGCCGGTCCGGTCGAGGAAGCCGGTGTTGATGAAGAACAGCCGGTCGGCGGCGGCGGCGATCGCGGCCCGGAGGTTCGCGCTGGTGCGCCGCTCCTCGTCCATCACGCCGATCTTCAGGGTCCGGGGCGCCAGCCCGAGCAGCGCCTCGACCCGGCCGAACAGCGCCACCGCGAACGCGACCTCCTCGGGGCCGTGCAGCTTCGGCTTGACCATGTAGACCGAGCCGGCCCGGCTGTTGCGCCGGGCGCCGTTCAGGTCGTGGAGCGCGATCAGCGCGGTGACGGCCGCGTCGAGCATCGTCTCGGGGATCTCGGCCCCGTCCAGCGTCACGGCGTCGGTGAGCATGTGGTGCCCGACATGGCGCACCAGCATCAGCGACCGGCCCGGCAGGGTCAGGCTGCCGCCGTCGGGGGCCGTGTAGGTCCGGTCCTCGGCGAGCCGCCGCTCGATGGTCCGGCCGCCCTTCGGCAGGCGGGCGACGAGGTCGCCGCGCATCAGGCCGAGCCAGCTCCGATAGACCGCGACCTTGTCGGCGGTGTCCACGGCGGCGACCGAATCCTCCATGTCCATGATGGTCGAGAGGGCGGATTCCAGCACCACGTCGGCGATGCCGGCCGGGTCGGTGCGGCCGATCGGGCTGGTCCGGTCGATCCGGATCTCGATATGCAGGCCGTGATGGCGCAGCAGAAGGGTCTCTGGCGCCTGAGCGGCGCCGCAAAAACCCGCCAGCGCGGCGCCGTCCCGCAGGGCGGCGCTTCGGCCGCCGCCGAGATCGACGGCGAGCGCGCCCGCGCTCACGGCAAAGCCCGCGGCCTCGGCCCAACTCCCCCCGGTCAGGGGCACGGCCGCGTCCAGGAACGCCTTGGTCCGGGCGACCACGGCGGCGCCGCGGGCCGGGTTGAAGCCCTGCCCCGGAGCGAGGTCGCCATCCTGCGGGATCGCGTCGGTGCCATAGAGCGCGTCGTAGAGGCTGCCCCAGCGGGCATTGGCGGCGTTGAGGGCGTAGCGCGCGTTCGAGATCGGCACCACGAGCTGCGGGCCGGCGATCTCGGCGATCTCGGCGTCCACGTCCGCGGTGGTGACCCGCACGGCCTCGGGCTCGGGTTGCAGGTAGCCGATCTCGGCCAGGAACGCCGCGTAGGCCGCCGGATCGTGCGGCGCGCCCCGGCGGTCGCGGTGCCAGGCATCGATATCGGCCTGGAGCCCGTCGCGCCGGTCGAGCAGGGCCCGGTTGCGCGGCGCGAGATCCCGGAGGATCGCGGCGAAGCCCGACCAGAACTGGTCCGCGTTCACGCCCGTCCCGGGCAGCGCCTCCTCGGACAGGAAGCGGCGGAGGTCTTCGGCGACGACGAGGCCCGACATGGCGATCCCCTGGGCTGGCGCGCGCATTTTCAGAAAAACTTGAGCGGCGCGTGAAGAATCTTTGACGACCCAGCGATAGAACCCTTGGCTCCCGCGAAAAAGGCGCCAAAAGGGATTTGATTCTTTCCGCGGCGTTGAGAATGCGCGTCCCATCGCCATGCACGATCACAGCGACCTGGAGATCTTCGCCCGGGTGGTCCGGGCCGGCAGCCTGACCCAGGCCGGGTCCGAGCTCGGCCTGTCGGTGGCGGTGGTGTCGAAGCGACTGAAGCGGCTGGAGGAGCGGCTCGCGGTGCGGCTGCTGCACCGGACCACGCGGCGGGTGGCACCCACCGATGTCGGCCAGGAATTCTTCCAGCGGATCGCCCCGATCGTCGACGCCATCGCGGAGGCCGAGACCCTGGTCTCGCAGCGGGCCTCCCGGGCGCGGGGGACCCTGCGGGTGACGGCGCCGAGCTCGTTCGGGCGGCTGCACATCGTCCCGCACCTGCGGGCCTTCTTCGCGCTCCATCCCGACATCGTCCTGAACCTGGAACTCAGCGACGATTTCGAGCCGATCGTCGAGCGCGGCTACGATCTCGCGATCCGGGTCGGCACCCTGGAGAGTTCCGGGCTGACCGCCGTGCGCCTCGCCCCAGTGCGGCGGGTTTTATGCGCACGCCCGAGCTATCTCGACGCGGCCGGACGCCCCGCCGGTCCGGACGACCTGCGCGGCCATGTCTGCCTCGCCACCGAGAACCAGAATCCGTGGCGCCTGGTCGGGCCGGACGGGCCCTGCACGGTGAGCGCCGCCGGGCCCCTGCGGACCCATTCCAACGAGGTCGTGCGCGAGGCGGTGATCGGCGGCCTCGGCATCGCGCTGCGCTCGACCTGGGACGTGCACGCGGAGCTGCGCAGCGGCCTGCTCGAAGTGGTGCTGCCCGCTTACACGGCGGCGGCCCAGGCGGGGATCTACGCAGTCTATCCGAGCCGGGCCTTCGTCCCGGCCAAGACGCGGGCCTTCATCGAATTCCTGAAGCGCTCCTACCGATCGAGCGCCGCCTGGCCGGAGCCGTGAGCCGCCCTGCCCCGCTCACCGGCGGGCGACCGGATTCGTAGGCAGCCGGATGAGGCGCGGGTCCCCTCGCCCGTGCGGGCTGGGATATTCACGCATCGCTGCTGGATGAGGGCCAAGGCTGGCCCCGAGCGCGTTCCCTCCCCCCTCTGCGGGCTACGATGTTCACACATCGGTTTGCGAAAGCCGCGACGCGCCCCCTCTCCCGTGCGGGAGAGGGTTGGGGTGAGGGACCAGGTTTTTCCGGAGAAGTCGCATCCCTCACCCTGTCCCTCTCCCGCATGGGAGAGGGGACCCGCGCCATATCCGGGGATGGGTGAAGCTGATAGCTCTGCGGGGGAGGGTGGCCTCCGCAGAGGGGGGAGGGAGCCGCGCCCAGGACTAGCCGACGCCCGCACGGCCGGCCGCGATGTGCGATCCGCCAAGGCATGAGTGTACCGCTGCGCATTTTGCAGGCCACGCCCCGCCCCCTGTCCCTGGGGGGAGACGGTTGGGGAGCAGGACCAGGGTCTTCCGGAGAGGTCCCATCCCTACCCCTGTCCCTCTCCCGCACGGGAGAGGGACCCGCGCCTTGAGCGGAGACGTGTGAGTCCACTCTGTCCCCGCCGGGCGAGGGAATCCCCTCTCAAGGCAGCGCCCTCGTAGAAAAGATCAGGACCCCGCCGCGCAGATCCGAGCCCCAGGCGGC
>NZ_JAKSYK010000017.1:0-8890 GCF_022829425.1 Methylobacterium sp. J-072
GGGACCCAGCACACGAAGCGCCGCGCCAGCGGCACAGGTCGATCGGACGGACGCTGCGCGCCGTCGTGTGCTGGGTCCCGGGTCGCATTCCGCTGGCGCTGCATGCGCCCGGGAAAACGGCCGTGCAGACCGGCTCGACGCTATGTCCTGGCTCTCAGCCCCGCCGGCCCGGGCGGTCGACCATGCCGACCCGGCCGCCGAAGAAGTCGCCCCGGCTGCCCGCCACCACCACGAGGCGCCGGACCTCGCCCCGCAGGAACGCCTGCAGGAAGCGGTTGTAGTCGCGGAACGAGACGCAGCCGTTCGAGGCGCCGGGCTGGCGCAGCATGTAGGTGTGGGCGAGCAGGCCGTCGCGGCCGTGGATCGCGCCGCTGCCACCCACAGGGTTGAGGCGGATCGCCCGCACGCCGTGGAACAGGCGCTCGCGCTCGGTCAGGTCGTAGGTGGCGGGGGGCGTCGAGCCGCGCATGCGCAGGTGGACGTAGCGCGGATCGTCCATGGCCTCGCCGAGGCCGGAATGGGCCTCCAGCACCTCGCCGGAGGGCAGGGTCACGGTGCGGGCGCTGATGTCGTAGACGGCGGTGCCGGCGACCGATTCCGGGGCGGCGCTGATCCGGGTGCGCGGCGCCTCCTGGGGCAGGGCGTCCGGGCTGGCATAGGCCAGCGCCTGGCGCGGCTCGGAACGGGGCGCGGCGGCGCCGACGCCGAACAGCTTCTCGAGGAAGGACGGCTCCTCCGCCATGGCGGCGCGGAACACGTCGCGGGTACGGGGCAGGGCGCGGGTGGCGACCCGAGGGGCCGGGGCCACGGCCGGGCGCCGCAGCTCGGACGGCCGGGCCACCGGCAGCGGGACGACGCTCGGCGCGAGGGCCGCGGGCGTCGGCTCTGCGGCGGCGATCCGGACCGGCGCGGCTGCCTTGGCGGGCACAGCGGCGGCTTGCGCGATCGGGGCTCGGACAACGGGGGCCTGCACGACGGGAGCCGGGGCCGGCTCGGCCGCGGCCATCCGGGCCTGGACCACCTTGCGGGCGACCCGCTGGGCGATCTCCCGGACCGCCGGGGACGGCTCGGCCACCGCGACCTGGAAGGACGCGGCCGGGGGCGGGGCCCCGAAGGCCGTGGCGGCGCCGGAGCCGAGCGCCGGGCTCGGATCGAGCATCCAGGCGATGCTCGGCCGCGGCGTAGGCCGGGCTTCGGGGGCGGGTTGCGCTTCGGCCACCGGGGCGGGGGCGCTCCCGAGGGTCGGCAGGGTGATCGGCAGGCCGTGCGGCAGGGTCAGCACGGTCCAGCCGGCCATGGACAGGGCGGCCAACGAGATCAGGGCCGTCAGCCGGGCGCGGCGGCGGGCGCGCCGCATGGCGCTCGGGTAGGGGGCCCGGGTCAGCGGCGCGTAGGGCGCCTCGTAGACAAGCCGCGGATAGGCCGCCGGGGCAAGGGCCGGAATCGGGGCCGCGTCGCGGTACGCGGGTCTGGAATACGCAACCTGGGCCATGCGGGAACTCGCGTACGCGCTTCCCCACATGGCAGCCGCCGCCGTTCGCCCGCGGAGGCATTTTCCGCGCACGTGGCCTGGGTTGCCCGTCTGGGGAGGACATCAACCGTCCAGCCCATTAGGCCTCCCCATGGTTAATCTTGGCTAAAGAGCCGGATGCCTCGGGCGGGCCGACATGGAACACTCGTCGAAGCGCCGCGGAACACCAGAGTATCGATCCGAAAATCGGTCGCTTGCCCTCCGAAGACTGCTGCGGCCGACACTCGGCACCTTACCCGGCCGCCGCCTCCATGGGCCCGTGCCGGCGCGCCACCAGGAGACACAGCAGCGCCACCGGCACCCCGATCAGGGACGTGCCGACGAAGAACCACGCGAACCCGGTCCGCTCGATGACGAAGCCCGAGAACCCGGCGAGGACGCTGCCGGGCAGGGCGCAGAGCGAGGTCAGCAGGGCGTACTGGCTGGCCGCGTGCTCGGTGGCCGCGAGCCGGGACATGTAGGTGATCAGCACGATCGACGCGAAGGCGTAGGCGAAGCCGTCGATCCCGACCGTGACCGCGAAGGTCCAGAACGCCGCCCCGCCATGGCCGCCGTGCCAGGCGAGATAGGCGAGCGCCAGATGCGAGGCCGAGGCCACTACGGTGCCGATCAGCAGGCTCGCCATCATGCCGATTCGCGGGATGATCGCGCTCGCCAGGAAGGTGCCGCCGAGCGCGATCCAGAAGCCGAACAGCTTGGTCACCGTGGCGATGTCGGTGTTGGTGTAGCCCAGCGTCTTGAACAGCGGGATCGCCATGGCGTTCGAGACGTAGCCGGGCATCCGGAAGCCCGCCACCAGCGCCAGGACCGGTACCGCCAGGGGCCCGAGCCGGGCGAGCAGGTCGCGGATCGGCGCCCAGACGGTCTCGACGAATCCGGCGGCCGGGGGCGCCGTGGCGGCGGGGGGTTCGGGCGCCAGCAGCGCCGCGATCGTGCCGGGGGCGAGGAGCACGGCCATGCACAGATAGGCGGCGCGCCAGCCATAGGCATCGGACAGGTAGAGGGCGCCGGCCCCGGCCGCGAGGTTGCCGATCCGGAAGCCGATCTCGGCCCAGGACGACATCAGCGCCTGGCGCTCGGGCGGCGCGGCGGTGATGCGCCAGCCATCGATCACCACGTCCTGGGTCGCGCCCGCCACCCCGAGCGCCAGCGAGAACGCCACCGTCCAGGCGAGCCAATGCGCCGGATCGCCGAAGGCCACCCCGGCCAGCGCCAGCGCCACCAGGATCTGCGCGGCGACGATCCAGCCCCGCCGCCGCCCGAGCCAGCGCCCGAGCAGCGGCGCATCGTGCCGGTCGAGGAACGGCGCCCAGAGGAACTTGAGCTTGTACGCGATGGTCAGCTCGCTCATCAGCCCGATGGTGGCGAGCGGCACCTTGGCCTGGACCAGCCAGGCCGACTGCGTCGCGTAGACGAGCAGGAACGGAATGCCCTGCGCGAAGCCCAACCCCAGCATCGCCACGACCCGCCGGTCGGTGAACAGGGGCGTCAGGAAGGCGTTCTTGTCGGACCTGTCCGGGCCGGACGCGCCGGTGGCCTGCGCCGGGTTTGCCATCCGGGCATCTCCTGGGCTGTGAGAGGGGTGGGAACAGAGGGGGGCGTGCGACGCAACCGGGCGAAACCTATGCTGCAATGCCAATGATCGGGGGTCACGCCCTCGTGACCCCCGCACCGGCCTGGACGCGGGTCACGAAGTCCCTCAGGAGCGCCCGACCGTCAGGCCAGTCGCCCAATCCGCTCTGGCCGTTGATGTGGCCGGCCGCGCCGATCACCGTCAAGGCGCTCCCCCAGTGCTCCGCCTGCCTCCGGACATAGGGCAACGAGCCGTAGGGATCGTCGGTGCTCGCCACGATCAGGGACGGAAAGCGGAATCGCATCCGGGGAATGTCGGCGAACCCTGCTGCCGGGGCGGGAAAGACCGGAGACGCGGGATCGGGCACGGCCACCAGCACCGCCCCCGCGATTGGCCGGTCGGACACCCGATGCCAATGGGCGACCAGCAGGCAAGCCAGGCTGTGAGCCACCAGGACGGGCGGCGTTCGCGCGGCGCGCACCGCGTGCTCCAACGCGGCGATCCAGTCGGACAGGTCCGGTTCGTCCCAGCAGGCCGGGGCGAAGCGGCGTATGGAGGGATCGTCCGCTTCCCAGCGGCTGTGCCAATGGCGCCGTCCGGAATTGCCGATGCCGGGCAGATGAATGATGTCGGTCATGTGTGAAAACGGGGTTGTCGCCCCGTCCGTATGCCCGTTTGCATGTACCGGAAACATACGCAACCATCGGCGAATCACCCCCGCATCCGATGGATTCAAAGTCGATGGCCAAACGCACCGAGCCGCGGACCGAACTCGATCCGACCGACATGTCCATGCTCGAAATTCTGCAGGATGACGGGCGTATCAGCGTCTCCGAACTGGGACGGCGCGTCGGCCTGTCTCAGCCGGCGGCATCGGAACGCCTGAAGCGACTCGAAGAGCGCGGGATCATCACCGGTTATCGGGCGATCATCGACCCCGTGTCCGTCGGGCTTGGAATGATTGCGGTGATCCGCCTTCGGACAACGCATGAACACATCAAGGCGTACCTGAAGCAGTTTGCGGACATGCCGCAGGTCATCGAGGTCCTGCGGTTGACCGGCGAGGATTGCTTCCATCTCAAGGTGATTGTGCCATCCCCCGCCGAGCTGGAAAGCATCGTCGATGCCGTGGCACGCTACGGTTCGGTCACCACGGCGATCGTCCTGCGCAGCGAGCCACCCAAAGCCATCGGGCGCGTGCTGATGAAGCGCCCGGGCATCGTCACGAAGGATTGAGGCGTGCTGACGAGGCCCCTCAGGACGAGGGGATGCGTTGGAGGGACGCCGATCAGGACCACGCGAGCCCTGGCCCTTCCTCGGCAGCCCTCCCCTCACGCCGCAGTCTTCACCCGCTCGGCGATCTTCACCAGGCTTCGCAGCACCTCCGTGGCGGTCTTGAGCCGGGCCGGGATCGTGGTCAGCTCGCGCACGAACACGACGCTCATGTCGGGCCGCACCTTGGCGAAGGAGGCCTGCTCGGCCACGAACGCCACCAGCCCCTGCGGGTTGGCGTAGGACTTGTCCCGGAAATGGACGACCACGCCCTTCGGGCCGGCCTCGACCTTCTCGACATTGGCCTTGAGGCACAGGATCTTGATCGTGCCGATCTTGAGGAGCTGCTCCACCTCCGGCGGCAGCGGCCCGAATCGGTCGATCATCTCGGCCCCGAAACTCTCCATCTCGGCATCGTCCTGGAGGGTGGCGAGCCGCCGGTAGAGGGACAGCCGCGCTCCGAGATCCTCGACATAGGTCTCCGGGATGGTCACGGGAGCGCCGAGCGCGATGGTCGGCGACCACGCCTCCTCGGGCACGTCCTCGATGCCAGCCTTGAGCGCCGTGACCGCGTCCTCCAGCATCTGCTGGTAGAGTTCGTAGCCGACCTCCTTGATGTGGCCGGACTGGGCGTCGCCCAGGAGGTTGCCGGCGCCGCGGATGTCGAGGTCGTGGCTGGCGAGCTGGAAGCCCGCGCCCAGGGTGTCGAGGGTCTGCAACACCTTGAGCCGCTGCTCGGCCTGAGTCGTGAGCTGGCGGTTGGCCGGGGTCGTGAACAGCGCGTAGGCCCGGGCCTTCGAGCGGCCGACGCGGCCGCGCAGCTGGTAGAGCTGGGCCAGGCCGAACATGTCGGCCCGGTGCACGATCAGCGTGTTGGCGGTGGGGATGTCGAGGCCCGATTCCACGATGGTGGTCGAGAGCAGCACGTCGAACTTGCCCTCGTAGAAGGCGGTCATCACGTCCTCGAGCTGGCCCGCCGCCATCTGGCCGTGGGCGATCGCGACCTTGATCTCCGGCATCTCGGCGTCGAGGAATTTTTTGACCTCCGCCAGGTCTTCGATGCGCGGCACGACATAGAACGACTGGCCGCCGCGGTAGCGCTCGCGCAGCAGCGCCTCCCGGATGGTCAGCGGGTCGAACGGCGTCACGAAGGTGCGCACCACCAGCCGGTCCACCGGGGGCGTGGCGATGATCGAGAGCTCGCGCACGCCGGTCATGGCGAGCTGAAGCGTGCGCGGGATCGGGGTCGCCGAGAGCGTCAGCACGTGGACATCCGCCTGGAGCGCCTTCAGCCGCTCCTTGTGGGCGACGCCGAAATGCTGCTCCTCGTCGACGATGATCAGGCCGAGATCCTTGAACGCGATGTTTTTCGCCAGGAGCGCGTGGGTGCCGACCACGATGTCGACGGTGCCGTCGGCGAGCCCGGCGCGGGTCTGCTTCATGTCGCCGGCCGAGACGAACCGGGACAGCTGGGCGATCTGGATCGGCAGCCCCGTGAACCGCTCGGTGAAAGTCCGAAAGTGCTGGCGGGCGAGCAGGGTGGTCGGCACGATCACCGCCACCTGCTTGCCGGCGATCGCCGCCGCGAAGGCGCCGCGCAACGCCACCTCGGTCTTGCCGAAGCCGACATCGCCGCAGACCAACCGGTCCATCGGCCGGCCGGCATTGAGGTCGTCCAGCACCGCGTCGATGGCGTTGGCCTGGTCCTCGGTCTCCTCGAACGGGAAGCGGGCGGCGAACTCGCCGTAAAGGCCCTCCGGCGCCTTGAGCACCGGCGCCTTCCGGACGAAGCGCTGGGCCGCGACCTTGATCAATTCGCCCGCCATCTCGAGGATACGGCGCTTCATCTTGGCCTTGCGGGCCTGCCAGGCGCCGCCGCCGAGGCGGTCGAGGGCGACCTCCGAATCCTCCGAGCCGTAGCGGGTCAGGAGCTCGATATTCTCCACCGGCAGCAGCAGCAGGCCGCCGGTGTAGCTCAGCTCCAGGCAATCGTGCGGCGCGCCGGCGGCGTGGATCGTCTTCAGGCCGGAGAACCGGCCGATGCCGTGGTCGGCATGGACCACGAGGTCGCCGGGCTGCAGCGCCTGCACCTCCAGGATCACGTCCTGGGGCCGCTTGGCCTTGCGCTTCTGGCGCACCAGCCGGTCGCCCAGGATGTCGCCCTCGGAGACGACGGCGAGTTCGCCCACCGTGAAGCCCGCCTCCAGGCCCCAGACCGCCACGGCTGAATCGGCGCCGCGCTTCAACGCGTAGACATCCGACAGGCGGGTGATCGCCACGGGTTTCTTCAGGCCGTGGTCGGTGAGCACGCCGCAGAGCCGGTCGCGGGAGCCGTCGGACCAGGATCCCAGGATCACGTGATGCCCGGATCCCTGGAGGTCGCGGATATGGGCCACCGCCGCGTCGAACACGCTGGCGCTCTCGTTCGCGCGCTCCGGGGCGAAGTTCCGCCCGGCCTTGGCGCCGCAATCGATGACGGCGCGCTCAGGGGATTCGGGCTGGGCGAAGGGCGTCAGCCGCGCCACGGTGGCGGTCGCGATCCGCTCCTTCAGCTCGTTCGGGGTCAGGTACAGAGCGCGCGGCGGCAGCGGCTTGTAGGGGGCGACGCCGGACTGGGGCGTCTTCATCGCGCCCTCGCGGGCCTGGTAGTAATCCTGCACGAGGCTGATCCGCTCGGCGGCGGCGTCCTCGACCTGCGGGTCGAACACCAGCGGCACGCCGGGAAGATAGTCGAACAGCGTGTCGAGGTGATCGTAGAACAGCGGCATCCAGTGCTCGAGGCCGGCATAGCGGCGGCCCTCGCTCACGGTCTCGTAGAGCCGGTCGTCCCGGGTCGCGGCGCCGAAACTCTGGATGTAGCCCTGGCGGAAGCGCCGGATCGTCTCGGTGGTGAGCTGGACCTCGCTCATCGGCATCAGGTCCAGCGAGCGCAGCTGGCCGGTGGTGCGCTGGGTCTCCGGGTCGAAGGCGCGGATCGATTCGAGGGTGTCGCCGAAGAAGTCGAGGCGGATCGGCGCCGGCAGGCCGGGGGGCGACAGGTCCAGGATGCCGCCGCGCACGGCGTACTCGCCGGTGTCCCGCACCGTCCCGGTGCGCAGAAAACCGTTGGCCTCGACCCAGGCGACCACGTCGTCCATCGCCACGACGTTGCCGATCGCCGCCGAGAACGCCTCCTTGGCGATGTGGCCCCGGGGCGGCACCCGCTGCACCAGGGCGTTGACCGTGGTGCAGAGGATGCGCGGCCGATCCTCGGCGGAGCGGGTCCGGGCGAGGCGGGCGAGGGCGGTCATCCGGGCGGCGGCCGTGGCCGTGGTCGGCGAGACCCGGTCGTAGGGCTGGCAGTCCCAGGCCGGCAGGTTCATCACGTCCATCTCGGGCGCGACGAAGCCGAGGGCCGACTGGAACGCCGCCGAGCGCCCGTAATCGCGCGCGACGTGGACCAGCACCGCCGGCGCATCGACGGTGGGCGCCAGGGCGCGGGCGAGATCGGCCACCGCCAGGGCGTCGAACCCCTCCGGCGCGTTCGCCAGGACCGGGCTGTCGCCGCGCTTTAGGGCCTCGAGCACCTGCGCGAGCGCCGAGGATTTCGGCAGCGCGAAGCGCGCGACCTGCGGCTTGGCAGCGGGGGCAGGGGGCTTCGGGGAGGATTTCGGCTGGGGCTTGGCCATCGGGTCTTTCGCGGGGAGTCCCGCCGGGCACAGGGAGGGCTGACGCGGGCCGGCGTTAGCCCATTGAGCCGTCGTGATAAAGCGTTTCGGCGGCGGCGTTCGGGTGGCTGACGGTGCCCTATATGGCAGCGACGCTCCAGCAGGGAACGCGTGTTCAGGTGCGATTCGGGGATGCGGGCGCTTTCGATGGAGGCGCGGCACTTTCGACGCGCCGGACGATCGCAGGAGCTCTCGCCATGGCGCATGCCGACGCGATCCTGTTCACACGCCGAGCGGATGGAACGCTGCTGCAGCGCCATCCCGATGGTGCATCACGCCCGGTAGTTGCCGAAAGCGACCGCGCCAAGTTCGCGGCCCTGACGGACGAAGAGATCGAGCGCATGAGCACGTCCGACCCGGATCATCCTGGCCTCGACGATGCCTTCTGGGAACGGGCGACACAGGTTTGAGGCGCTGTCGCTCTTGCAGACCGCGACTCGCCCCCTCTCCCGTGCGGGCTAGCGGATTCACAGATCGAGTTCAGCCCTTTTTGTTTGCGCGACGGCCCGTGCTTCGGCTCCATCATCGGTGCGGGTATCCCCTCGCCCCGCTTGCGGGGAGAGGGCTTCGGCGACCTTGTCGTCGCCGGAGCGATGCGGCAGCCGAAGGTGAGGGGGTGGGTCCGGAGGAGTCTCGTCCTCCACCGCCCCCTCACCGCCGCTCCGGCTTCGCCTGCGCTTCCCGCACGGACGACGAGGTCCGTGCGGGCCTCTCCCCGCAGGCGGGGCGAGGGGACCCGCGCTTCGTCCGCAGCTGCCTGAACATCGTAGCACGCACGGGTGAGGGACCCGCGCGCTTCACCATCGC
>NZ_JAKSYK010000025.1:0-24239 GCF_022829425.1 Methylobacterium sp. J-072
CTGCGCCAAACTCCGTGTCTCGTTCTTCCGCTACCTCGGCGACCGCCTCGGAATTCCAGACGGTGACGCGATCCCGCCCCTCCCAGACCTCGTCAGAAACGCCGCAACGGTCTGAACGCCCGGATATCTGCCCCGGTTACCGCGGCATGGCGATACTCGCGGGGCGTGCTGCCGTAGCGCTCTTTGAAGCGGCGGGAGAAATGGGCCTGGCTGGCGAAGCCGCAGCCGAAGGCGAGGGTGCCGATCGGCTGGTGGGCGCAGCCCGGGTCGGCCAGCCGCTTGGCCGTGACCTCCAGCCGGCGCTGCCAGATCCAGTCGGAGATGTGCTGGCCGCGCTCGTGGAACAATTCCTGGAGCCGGCGCAGCGACACGCCGACGGCCCCGGCGAGGTGCGGCGGATCGAGGGTCGGGTCGCCGAGATGGGCCTCGACGAACGCCTTCGCCCGCTGGACCACGACGGTGCCGTGAAGCGGTCGGGACACCTCTTGGGCCAGCCGCTCCGCGATGCTGGCCACGATCAGGTCGACGCCGACCGACGCCATACGGGCTGCGGAATCGGGATCGAGCCGGTCACGCACGCGGACCAAGTCGTGGAAGAATTTGACCGTCAGCGCCGCGGAGGCGACGTCCCCGCCCATCGTCAGGGACGTGTAGAGCTTCGTGGAGCCGAGCACGCTCTCAAGCCGCTCCCGGGGCAGTTCGAGGAACAGGGACTGGCTGCCCGTGGTCGACTCGTGCGCGGCCGGGCGATGGTCCACCACCACGAAATCGCCGCGCCGCTGCACCGAGCTCCGGTCATCCTGGCTGCGCGTCGATACGCCCGCGAGCTTGAAGATCACCACGGCGGTGCTGTCCTTGCCGTTGCGCTGGATCAGCGCGCGCGTCGCCTCGCTGCGGACGGCGCCGTGCGAGACGCGGGTCAGCAGGAGGGGACCGACGCTGGCGGCCTCCAGCTTGGCTGCGAAGGGGCCGTCGTCGAGGCGCGCTTGCTCCAGGGGCACGCCCCGGCCGACCAGCGTCTCCCGCCAGCGCCGAAAGCTGTGCTGCGGGTTAACCCCCTCGGTCGAAAACAGTGCTTCCATAAGTAAATTTTTTCATCGACCGGCATTCCGCGCGACCGGGACAACGGATCCGCGTCTTCAGACAAGCGCTGCCGGACACATATTGTATATTGTTTCCAGCCTCAAGGGATGCATTTGAGCAACTTGAGGTTTCCGTCGCAACTCACCGCCGGTGAGACGCACTGCGGATCCCGATCACTGGGGCGGACCTTCGGGCCGTCGATCGGCGACCGTGGGGTATTGGCAACGACCTATTGAACAGCGGCATCTGACATGATCAACCGACCCGAACCCCGCTCCTCCTTCCTGCTCGAGAAAGTCGGCGCCATCGTCGCTGCCTATGTGTCGCGGAATCCCGTGGGGGCGGGTGACCTTCCGGTGCTGATCGACCAGGTTCACGCGGCGATCGCGGTGCTTCAGAAGAACCCCGCCGGTTCCGCCGCGGGCTGGACCGGCCCGTCCGCCACGCAGATCGAAGCCTCGATCACCCAGGACGGCCTGATCAGCTTCATCGACGGCCGGTCCTACAAGACGCTCAAGCGCCACCTCACCGCCAACGGCCTGACGCCCGAGCGCTACCGGACCAAGTTCGGCCTGCCCGCCGACTATCCGATGGTCGCCCCCGGCTACGCCGCCCGGCGCTCGGAAATCGCCCGGGCGATCCAGCTCGGCCATCAGGTGGGTTGAGCGATGGCGCAGGTCATGACCCCGCCGGTTCACGGGCTTGCCGAGGCGGATCGCTCCGTGGCGCTTCTGGACCGCATCGCCGACACGCTGCGCCTGCCGGTCGCCGCGTTTTTTCCCGACGAGATCGAACCGGGCGAGACCGTCGCCCAGGCGGCGGATCTCGTGACGGCCTTCATGGCGATCGAGACCGTCGCCGCGCGCCGCACCTGCCTGGCCTACGTGCGGGCCATGGCGCGCCCATAGGTCCCGACAAGCCGGGACCGAAAACGACAGGGCCGCTTCCGCCGATCGCGGAAACGGCCCTGCCTGTTGTCCGAACGTCCGCCCGTGCGTCGCGGGCCTGACCGCGTCAGAAGACGTGGCGCAGGAGGAAGAACAACCCCGCCGCCAGGGTGATGGCCGCCGGCAGGGTCAGCACCCAGGCGAGCGCCATGTTGCGCACCGTGGCCATCTGCAGGCCCGAGCCGTTGGCCGCCATCGTCCCGGCCACGCCCGACGACAGGATATGGGTGGTCGAGACCGGCAGGCCGTAGAGTTCGGCCAGCCCGATCGTGCCCGCGGCCACGATCTCGGCCGACGCGCCCTGGGCGTAGGTGAGGTGGGTCTTGCCGATCCGCTCGCCCACCGTCACGACGATGCGCTTCCAGCCGACCATGGTGCCGAGCCCCAGGGCCAGGGCGACGCAGACCTTCACCCAGCCCGGGATGTAGCGGGTGCCGCTGTTGAGCAGCCCGGTGTAGCTCTTCAGGGTCGCCTTGTCGGCCTCCGAGAAGTCCGCCCCTGCGTTCGGCAGCAGCCGCACCGCGTCGGCGGTGAGGTACATGTCGCTGCGCAGGTTCTCGGTCTGGGCGGCCGGCACCGTGCGGATCGCGCCGTAATTCTTCACGCTGGCGGCGATGTCGGTCGCCAGCGCGGAGAGCGCGGCGTAGACCGGCGGCTGGTTCAGGGCCTTGCTCTTCAGCGCGTCCGTCACCGTCCGGCGCGCCTGCGCGGCCTCCGGCTCGGGGATGCCGCCGGCGCGGGTGGCGAAGACCTGGCTCGCCGCCGCGGAGGTCTGGACGAAGGCGGGGGTCGTGTCGTCCGACATGGTCCGGTTCAGCGCGTAGGCGGTGGGCGCGGCGCCGATCAGGATCAGCATGATCAGGCCCATGCCCTTCTGGCCGTCGTTGCCGCCGTGGAAGAACGACACCAGCGTGCAGGTCAGGATCAGGAGGCTGCGGATCCAGAGAGGCGGGGGCGCCTCGCCCTTGGGCGCCTCGTAGAGGTCCTTGCGCCGCACCGCGAATTTCAGGGCCAGCAGCAGCACGGCCGCGAGCACGAAGCCGCACAGGGGCGAGAACAGCAGCGCCTTGAACACGTTGAGCGCCTGGCCCCAGTCGACCCCCGCGGTGCCGTCGCCGCCGCTCATGAGCTGATTGGCGAGGCCGACGCCCAGCACCGAGCCGATCAGCGCGTGCGACGAGGAATTCGGCAGCCCGAAGGCCCAGGTTCCGAGGTTCCAGATGATGGCGGCGAGCAGCAGCGCGAAGATCATCGCGTAGCCGGCCCCCGAGCCGACATGCAGGATCAGCTCGACCGGCAGCAGGGTGACGATGGCGTAGGCCACCGCGCCGGAGGACAACATGACGCCGAGGAAGTTGAAGAAGCCCGACCAGACCACCGCCACCAGCGGCGGCAGCGAGTGGGTGTAGATCACGGTCGCGACCGCGTTGGCGGTGTCGTGGAACCCGTTCACGAACTCGAAGGCGAGAGCGATCAGCAGGGCGAGACCCAGCAGCGCGAAGGCCCCGTAGGCCAGCGGCGCTTCGCCGACCGCGTTGATGTCGGTGACGAGGCTCACCACCGCGTAGCCGAGCCCGGCGACCAGGATCGCCAGGAAAACGACGACGCCCCCCAAATGAATCCCGTTATCCAGGCGCGGGCCGCCCGCGGGCCTGCCTCCCGCCACTGGCGGCGACATTACGGCGGAATCAGACATGGGCCCTCGCGGTGACTCGTCTTTGGACGCAAGGCGGGATTAAGATTGTGGGATGACAGTTCAGTGACGTTTTACCGGCCGGATCCGAGGAAGCATTATATTCGCGCGTCTACAGCCAAGGATCCGAAGATATCAATCGGGGCGAAGTCTAATCGGTCTTCCTCAAGCCCTGGGCGGGGGTGTTTACTGATACGGCACCGCCCCGTCCGGGGGCCGAAATCTGACATCCGTCCGCGGATAGTCCGAGCCGATGACCAGGCTTCGCGGCGCGCTCGGCGCGCCGTGGAAAGGTTTTGCGGCCGGACTCCAGCCACGTCCTGAGCAACTCACAAGCAACATCCAAGACAGATTTGCGCCGGCTAAGATATAAGGCTGTTGCAGTCGGGATACACGCGATGATTCAGAGTTTTGTGAATGGATTATGACGCATTCGCGCGTGGAGATTTCGCTAAAACCCCCGGCGCAGGCCGAATGGCCACAGGCTTGGGGGCCGGGAATGACGTTTCGCTGCGGGGTCTCGATGGCGGCCTTGATGGTCGCCGCATACAGTTCGGGTGTGCAGGCGCAGACCGTCAACACGACGGCCTCGGACGTGAACGTCCTCAACCTGCTGGCGCCGTTCCTGTCGCTCAATGCGACGGCGGCCGGCCAGGCGACGCTGGGCTTGAACTTGGCGCAGACGATCGCGCTCAACAACGGCGCCGGGCTCGCGCGGCAGCAATTGGCGATCAGCGACAAGAATCTGCTGAGCTCGGCCGGCAACAACCTGTCCTCGGTCGGGCTCGGCAGTTACGGCGTCGCCGCCAACATCGCCAGCGGCCTGCCCGGCCAGACGCCGATCAACGGCATCGTTCCGCAACAATTCGTCGGCGGCCTCGGCTCGCAGCTCGGGCCGATCTACCAGCGCGGCGTCGCCCCGGGCGCCAGCGGTCCGCTCGGCAACGTCGTCAACCTGCTGGTCAACGCCAACACCTTCACGGGCAACAACCTGGGCGTCGCCAAGAACTACTTCGCCAACGGCGCGGCCAACAACCCGAGCGTGACCCCCGCCAACTACGTGGCGACGCCCGCCGTGGCGCCGGCGGGCTACAGCCTGCCCAGAGCCAACGGCCTGCCCAACACCACCAACAGCGTCTACGACCTCGCCTACGGCGTCACCAACACGCAAGCCGGCCAGGACGTCTATGGATCTTCCCGGCCCGTCCAGGTCGCGCCGAACCGCTTCAAGGCCTTCGACCCGACGGCGCTCAGCGGTATCGCCACCAACCCGTCCTTCCCGAGCGGGCACACCACCTACGCGTATACGAGCGGCTATCTGCTGGCGATGCTGGTGCCGCAGCAATACCAGAGCGCGCTGCTGCGCGCCTCCGAGTACGGCGAGAGCCGCATCGTGCTCGGCGTCCACTACCCGCTCGACATCATCGGCAGCCGGGCGCTTTCGGCCTACGACCTTGCCCAGGCCTTCACCAACCCGGCCTACATCAACAACCCTGCGGTGACCGGCACGGCGATCAACCTGCCGAACCAGTTCGTGAAGGCCCAGGCCGAACTCCAGGCCTATCTCGCCGCGCAATGCGGCAACACCGTCGCGGCCTGCGCCGGCAGCAGCGCGAATACCACCGGCAACCCCTACGTCCCGTCCGCGGCCAACCAGGCTGCCTACCAGGCCCGCCTGACCTACGGCCTGCCGACCCTGTCCTTCGCCCAGGCGCCCCGCGAGGCCGCCCCCGCGGGCGGACCCGACGCCTCGATCCTGCTGGCGCCGCTCTACGGCGGATCCACCACCGCCGCCCGGACGCTCGCGCCCAACGGCGGCCTCTACGGACAGCTCTCGACCGACACGATCAACCAGATCGTGGTCAACACGCAGACCAACGCGCTCGCGGCCTTCTACGGCAGCCCGCTGAGCTACTGGAGCCGGATCGACCTGTATTCCGCCGCCGGATACTTCGGCAACGTCACCGGCACCCTGCGGATGGACACCACCGACCGCCTCGGCATCGATGTCGGCATCGGCCAGGGCGGCGCGCTCTACGCCAACGGCACCATCGCCGGCACGGTCTCGGTCAATGCCGGAGGCCTGCTCGGCGGCTCGGGCTCCGTCGGCGGGATCGCGGCGCTGTCGGGCGGCACCGTCTCGCCGGGCAACTCGATCGGCACGCTCAACGTCGCCGGCGCGGTCGCCTTCGCGCCGGGCTCGGTCTACCGGGTCGAGGCCAACGCCGCCGGCCAGGCCGACCGGATCGCGGCCGGCGGCGGCGCCACGCTCGCCGGCGGCACCGTGCAGGTGCTGGCGGCCTCGGGCGCCTATAGCCCGCGCACCACCTACGCGATCCTGAGCGCGGCGGGCGGGGTCTCCGGCCGGTTCGACGGCGTGACCGCCAACCTCGCCTTCCTGTCCCCGGGCTTGCGCTACCTGCCCAACGCGGTCGACCTGACCCTCACCCGCAACGACGTGCCGCTCGCCGCCAGCGCAACGGGCCGCAACGGCATCGCCGCCGCCAACGCGCTCCAGGCGGCGGGCCGCGGCCGCGCCTACGACGCCGCCCTGGCCTTCACCACGAGCGAGGCCGCCGACGGCTTCCGGGCGCTCTCCGGCGACATCCATGCCGGCACGGTCTCGGCGGCCTACGAGACCGCGTTCTTCGTGCGCGAGGCGGTGCTCGACCGCCTGCGCTGGGGTGGCGGCTCGGGCCTCGACGACCGCACCCTGCCGGCGGCCTACACCGCCGATCTGCCCGGCCGGGCGCCGGTTGTGGCAAATGTCCCGGTGCGGATCCTCGACCCGCAGGTGTTCGGGCTGTGGGGCCAGGGCTTCGGCGCCTTCGGCACGGCGGGCGGGGGCGGCAACGCCTTCGACCTCGACCGGCAGATCGCCGGCTTCGCGCTCGGCGCCGACATCCGGCTGCCGAGCGGGTTCAAACTCGGCGTGGTCGGCGGCTACACCGAGGCCAACCTCGACAGCGCCAGCCGGCAGGGCGGCAATGCCCGCGCGGAGAGCGCGACGCTCAAGAGCGGCTTCGGCGGCGTCTACGGCGGCTATGAATTCGGCCCGGTCTCGGTGCGGCTCGGCGCGCTCTACGCCGACACCGACACCCGCACCCGGCGCAGCGTGCTCTACGGCCTGTCGGACAGCCCGACCGGCCATGGCGGCGGCCACACCGTCCAGGGGTTCGGCGAGATCGGCTACCGCTTCACCCTGAGCGCGCCGGCCGCGCTGGTGTCGAAGGACGGCCCGGCGCTGCAGGTCGCGTCCACCTCCATCGAGCCGTTCGTGGGGGCGGCCTATATCGGCATCCGGCGGGACGGGTTTGCCGAGGCCGGCGGCGCGGCGGCTCTGGTGAGCTACGCGCGCGACTACGACCTCGGCGCGGTGACCGCGGGCGTTCGAGCGCAGACCAGCCTGGATCTGGGCCTCGGGCTTCCGGTGACGGCGCACGGTCTGCTCGGCTACCGGCGGGCGTTCGGGGACGTGGTCCCGACGGCGCTGCTGAGCTTCGGCACCGGCCCGGCCTTCCTGAGCGCGGGCGTGCCGATCGACCGGGACGCGCTGGTGGCGAGTGCGGGGCTCGACCTGGCGGTGGCGCCGAACGCGGCCTTGGGTGTGGCCTATACCGGCCAGGTCGGCGCCCGGGCGCAGGACCAGGCCGTGAAGGGCAACCTCACCCTCCGGTTCTGATGGAAGGGTTGTCACACGACTGACGCCGTCCGGCCGCTAGAGCCGCGCCCGACCGGGTGCGGCTCTAAGTCTTTGATGCGACGCGTGCTGGCCGGCGAGCCGGGCCGATCACGAGCGTACACGAGGGATCCGCATGATTGACCCCACGGTGCTGGCCCTGTCCCTCGGCGCGCTCCTGGCCCTGGTCCAGATCGCCAGCATCGCGATCGCGGGCCGGCGTATCGGCAAGGTCCACGGCGCGTCCACCTTCCCGGCCGGCGCCCCCGTCTCCCTGGTCCGTCCGCTCCACGGGATCGAGGCGTTCAGCGACGAGATGCTGGCCTGCAGCTTCCGCCTCGCCTATCCGGCCTACGAACTGATCTTCTGCGTGGCCGACCCGGCCGATCCGATCGTGCCGCGGGTGCAGCGCCTGATCGCCGAGCACCCGCAGGTGCCGGCCCGGCTGATCCTGGGCGACGAGCGCATCAGCGACAATCCGAAGCTCAACAACTGCCTGCGCGGCTGGCGCGCCGCCGCGCATGACTGGGTCGTGCTCGCCGATTCCAACGTCGCCATGCCGCCGGACTATCTCCAGCGGCTCCAGGCCGCCTGGCGGGACGAGACCGGCCTCGTCTGCTCGACTCCGGCGGGCGCCCGGCCGGGCAGCTTCATGGCCGAAGTCGAATGCGCCTTCCTCAACACCCTGCAGGCGCGCTGGCAATACGCCGCTGAGGCGTTCGGCCTGGGCTTCGCGCAGGGCAAGAGCATGCTCTGGCACAAACCCTTCCTGGAAGCCCGGGGCGGCTTGCAGGCGCTGGCCTCCGAGATCGCCGAGGATGCCGCCGCCACCAAGCTGGTGCGGGCCGCCGGCAAGCGCGTCCACCTGGTCGCGAGCCCGTTCGAGCAGCCGCTCGGGCCGCGCGGATTCCGCGAGGTCTGGGCGCGGCAGCTCCGCTGGGCCCGGCTGCGGCGGGTGACCTTCCCACTGTTCTTCGCCCCGGAGATCGGCAGCGGCGTCCTGCTGCCGGCGCTCCTCCTGGCGCTCTGGTCCGGCAGCCTCGCGGGGCTCGCGGGCGCCGCCGCCCTCGCTGCGCTGTGCTATGGCGCTGAAGACCGGCTCGCGGCCCGCGCGGGCTGGCATCGCGGGCCGCGCATGCTGGCCGCCTTCCTGGTGCGGGACGCCCTGATCCCGGCGATCTGGCTGGGCGCCTGGGTGCAGAGCGCCATCGTCTGGCGCGGCAACGCCATGGACGTGCGCCCGCACCGGGCGAGCATCGACCGCGCCAGCGCGCCGACGGCGTGACCGGGCGGGAGCCGGAGGTCGGGACATGACGCGCCGCTACGCCCTCTACTGGCTTCCCGGGCCCGGCTCGCGCCTCGCGGCCTTCGGCAATGCCGTGCTCGGCTACGACAACGCCGTCGGCGCCCCGGTCCCGCATCCGGACGGGTTCGGCGACCTCGCCGCCGTCACGGCGGGCGCCCGGGTCTACGGCTTCCACGCGACCCTCAAGGCGCCGCTGCGCCTCGCGCCGGCGGCCGAGGAGGCCGACCTTCTCGCCATGGCCCGGGACCTCGCGGCCGGGCACCCGCCGGTGGCGCTCGGTTCTCTGACGGTCGCCGCACTCGGGCCGTTCCTCGCCCTGGTGCCGGAAGCACCGCCGGCGGAACTCGGCCTGCTCGCCGCCGAATGCGTCGCCGCCCTCGACCCGCTGCGGGCACCGCTCTCGGAGGCCGAGCGCGCCAAGCGCCGCCCGGAGCGCCTCGATCCCCGCGGCCGCGCGCTGCTGGCTCGCTGGGGCTACCCGTATGTCTTCGAGGCCTTCCGGTTCCACATGACGCTGACCGACGCCCTGCCGGAGCCGGACCGGACCGCCTGGCTGCGCCGGCTGACCGACGCCTACGCGGCCTCCGGGCCGGAGCCCGCGGTGATCGACGCCGTGTGTCTGCTATCCCAGGACGGGGCCGAGCCGTTCCGGCTCCTGGCGCGCCTGCCCTTCGGGGCCGCCCATGGCTGAGCAACGCCTCGGCCTCAATCCGGCGGTCGATCCGAGCGCCCGGATCGTCGAGTGCCATCTCGGCCGCTACACCGAGATCGGCGCCCGCACGCGCCTGACCGAGACCGTCCTCGACGATTATTCCTACATCGCTCAGGACGGTGAGGTGATCTACACCACCATCGGCAAGTTCTGCTCGATCGCGTCCCATGTGCGGATCAACCCGGGCAACCATCCGATGGAGCGCGCGAGCCAGGCGCACTTCACCTACCGGGCTCAGGCCTACTGGCCCGAGGAATCGGACGAGGAAGCCTTCTTCGAGCGCCGCCGGGCCAGCCCGGTGACCATCGGCCACGACGTCTGGATCGGCCACGGTGCGGTGATCCTGCCCGGCCGCACCATCGGCACCGGGGCGGTGATCGGGGCGGGGGCGATCGTCACCCGGGATGTCCCGGTCTACACGATCGTCGTCGGCAATCCGGCCCGGCCGGTGCGGCGCCGCTTTCCCGAGCCGATCGCCGAGCGCCTGGAGCGCCTCGCCTGGTGGGACTGGGACCACGAGCGCCTGCGCCGGGCGCTACCGGATTTCCGCGCGCTCGCGGTCGAAGATTTTCTGGAGCGGTACACGAGCTGGGCCGGGACCTAAACAGAAAACGGCCGCAAAGATGTCGATGTGCTGCGCCGACTAAAGAGTTTAACTCGTATTCGTCATCCAATCGTCGTGGAACGGGCGTTTAGCTGCGGCCATTCCGCAGCGGATGGTTGTTTATGCTCGTCGTCGAGGATCTCACGCGTCAATACAGCGGTCGCCGTGCCGTGGATGGTGTCTCGTTGCAGATCGAGCGCGGCAGCTTCGTCGGCGTAATCGGCCGCTCTGGAGCCGGAAAATCGACGCTTCTGCGCCTCATCAACCGTCTCGCCGACCCGAGCTCGGGCCGCATCCTCTATGACGGGCGCGATGTCACCAGCCTGACGGGCCGGCCCTTACGGGAATGGCGCACCCGCTGCGCCATGATCTTCCAGCAGTTCAATCTGGTCGGTCGGCTCGACGTGATGACCAACGTGCTGATGGGCCGCCTCAGCCACGTGCCGACCCACCGCGCCCTGCTCCGGATGTGGTCCGACGAGGATCGGGCCATGGCGCTCGCCGCCCTGGAAAGCTTCGATATGGGCGAGTTCGCCGGCCAGCGGGCCGACGGCCTGTCGGGCGGCCAGCAGCAGCGCGTCGCCATCGCCCGGGCGCTCGTGCAGGAGCCGGAAATCCTGCTGGCCGATGAGCCGGTGGCGTCCCTGGACCCGCGCAACACCCGCCTGGTGATGGATGCCCTGGCGGCCGTGAACCGGCGCTACGGCATCACGGTCCTGTGCAACCTGCACTCCCTCGATCTTGCCCGCGCCTATTGCGACCGCCTCGTCGGGCTTGCTGCCGGCCGCGTGGTGTTCGAGGGCGGCCCGTTCGACCTCACCGAGGAGGTGGCG
This sequence comes from Methylobacterium sp. J-072, assembly GCF_022829425.1. Taxonomy (NCBI): domain Bacteria; kingdom Pseudomonadati; phylum Pseudomonadota; class Alphaproteobacteria; order Hyphomicrobiales; family Methylobacteriaceae; genus Methylobacterium; species Methylobacterium sp. J-072. The sequence continues at coordinate 10,858 of NZ_JAKSYK010000025.1, forward strand.
CGCCGGCTCTACGGCCTTGAGGCCGGCGAGGTGCTGGACGATTCCGCGGAGCGCGAGGCGGAGCAGCGGGCGGCCATGCCGGGACTGCCCGGCTTCGTGCCGGCGGAGCCCATCCGCGAGGCCGCCATCGGCGCCTGAGCCGGGCTTCCCGGCGTACCGGGCTCGCCGCGCCGGCGACGACGGCCGGGAAATATTGTGCCGGACCGGTGATGAGGCGGATGGCCGACCCACCGCAAGAGAGTGACTTTAGGACGACCCAATGATCACCCGACGCAACCTCGCCGCCGCAGCGGCAGCCCTCGCCGTTCTCGGCTTGCCCGCCGCCGCCGAGGATTGGAAAGCCAAGTATCCCGAGTTGACCCTGGCGATAGTCCCGCAGGAGAACGCGAGCGGCACCACAGACCGGTATACGCCTCTGGCAGATTACCTGACCCAGACGGTCGGCGTGCCAGTAAAGCTGCGGGTCGCCAGCGATTACGCTGCGGTGATTGAGGGCCAGCGCGCCGGCAACATCCACGTTGCATTCCACGGGCCGGCCTCCTTCGCTCGCGCGGTGATGACCGGAGTTAAGGTCGAGCCGATCGTGACCCAGATCCACGAGACCGGCGCCGCCGGCTACTACTCGGTGGTCTACGTGCTGGCCTCCAGCCCGTACAAGTCTGTGGCCGACCTCAAGGGTAAGGCCCTCGGCCTCGTCGATCCGAACTCCACGTCGGGCAACCAGGCGCCGCGCTTCTTCCTGAAGCGGGCCGGCTACGACGTAGACAAGTTCTTCAGCAAGGCGGTCTTCACCGGGAGCCACGAGAACGCCGTGCTGGCCTTGGCCCAGGGCACCGTCGACGCGGCCGCGAACTTCTGGAACTCCGAGACGGACAGCAATCTCACGCGCATGCTCACCAAGGGCATCGTCAAGAACGCCGACGGCGCACCGATGAAGCAGTCGGACTTCCGGATCGTGTTCAAGTCCGACTTCCTGCCGGAGGGGCCGTTCGCCGTTCTGGCGAGCTTGCCCGAGGATTTGAAGGCCAAGATCCGCCAGGCCTTCCTCGACCTGCCGAAGGCCGACACGGCAGCGTTCGACCGGCTGTCCGACGGCAAGGATCTCGGCCTCACCCCGATGACGCTCAAGGATTACCAGCCGATCATCGACATGCTGAAGGCCAACGACGAGCAGCGCAAGCACTCCTGACCCAGGTTTTGCCTGCCCGGTTCGTGCCGGGTGCAGGCGCCTCCGCTTCACCGCCGACGTGCCGCCGCCCCGCGGCCGGCCGCGATTCACCCGAGGACCACACCATGATCACCCGACGCACCCTTGCCGCCGCCGCGGCAGCGCTCGCTCTCCTCGGCCTGCCGGCCGCCGCCCAGGAGTGGAAGGCCAAGTATCCCGAGCTGACCCTGGCGGTAATCCCGATGGAGAATGCCAGCGGCACCAACGACCGCTACGCGCCCCTGGCGAACTATCTAACCAAGTCGCTCGGCGTGCCGGTGAAGCTGCGGGTGGCCAGCGATTACGCCGCGGTGATCGAGGGCCAGCGCGCCGGCAACATCCAGATCGCGTTCTACGGGCCGGCCTCCCTCGCCCGGGCCGTGATGACCGGCGTGAAGATCGAGCCGCTCGTGAGCCCACAGCACGAGACCGGCGCCGCAGGCTATTACTCGGTGATCTACACCCTCGCCTCCAGCCCGTATAAGACCGTCGAGGACCTCAAGGGTAAGAACCTCGCCCTGGTCGACCCGAACTCCACCTCCGGCAACCAGGCGCCGCGCTTCTTCCTGAAGCGGGCCGGGTTCGACGTGGACAAGCATTTCGCCAAGGTCGTCTTCGCCGGCAGCCACGAGAACGCCGTGCTGGCCCTGACCCAGGGCACCGTGGACGCCGCCGCCAACCTGTGGAACTCTGAGACCGACTCGATCGTCACCCGCATGATCACGAAGGGCATGTTGAAGAAGCCCGACGGCACGCCGATGCAGAAGTCGGATTTCCGGGTGGTGTTCAAGTCCGACTTCCTGCCGGAAGGACCCTACGCCGTGCTGGCGAGCCTGCCGGACGACCTCAAGGCCAAGATCCGCCAGGCCTTCCTCGACCTGCCGAAGGCGGACAAGGTGGCCTTCGACAAGCTGTCCGATGGCAAGGATCTGGGCCTCACCCCGGTGACGCTCAAGGATTACCAGCCGATCATCGACATGCTGAAGTTCAACGACGAGCAACGGAAGAAATCCTGATCGGAACCCTGATCGGGCGCCGGCCTTGCGCGGCCTGACACCCCTGCCGCCGGAGCGGGCCGCCGCCCTCTCCGGCCTGTACGCGGCGGCGAGCCGTAGCGCGCGCCGCCGCACGCTCGCGAGCTTCGCCGCCGTGGCGGCGCTGGCGCTGCTCGCGGGGCTCGCCGCCGAGGTGCGGCCGCTGGTCTTTATCGAGAATATCGGCAAGTTCACCGCCTATCTTGAGCAGATCTGGCCGCCGATCGGCCTCGATCATCCGCTGGAGGACGTGCGCGCCTGGTACTGGGGCCTGCCCGGCTGGCTCGCCCTGCTCGGCGAGACCCTGCTGATGGCCTATCTCGGCACCCTGCTGGGGGCGGTCGCGGGCTTCGCCCTCAGCTTCGTCGCCGCCGCCAACCTGGTGCGGTCGCCTACGGTGCGCTTCATCGCCAAGCGCTTCCTGGAGGTGTGCCGCACGATTCCCGACGTGGTGTTCGCCCTGCTGTTCGTGATCGCCTTCGGCCTCGGCCCGATGGTCGGCGTGCTCGCCCTGGCGGTCCACACGACGGGCGCGCTCGGCAAGCTGTTCTCCGAGGTGGTCGAGAATATCGACATGCGCCCGGTCGAGGGCCTGTCGGCTTCGGGCGCCAGCTGGATCGAGACCGTGCGCTTCGGCGTGCTGCCGCAGGTCCTGTCGAACTTCGCCTCCTACGCGCTGCTGCGCTTCGAGATCAACGTGCGCGGGGCGGCGGTGCTGGGCTTCGTCGGCGCCGGCGGCATCGGGCAGGAGTTTCTGGCCGCGATCCGCAGCTTCTACTACGCGGATGTCAGCGCGATCCTCGGTCTGATCATCGTCACCGTCGTCTGTATCGACCTCGCCACCGAGCAGGTCCGCCACCGGCTGACCGGCGCCGAGGAGGCCCGATGAGCAGCGCTCGCTCCGATACATTGCGGGCCGAGGCCCAGGCCGATCTCGCACGCCTGCGCGCGCGCTACCCGGTGCAGTTCCGGACGGATCGGGCCGCGCGCCTGCGCACCGTGGTGATCCTCGGCGGCCTGATCGGGCTTGCCGGCTTCGGCGCCTGGCAGTTCGAGATGTCGCCCGGGCGGATCCTCATCGGCCTCGGGCGGCTCGGCTCCTTCGCGGTCCTCATGTTGCCGCCGTCGCCGGAAGGCCAGTTCTGGACCTTCCTGCACGCGCTGGGTGAGACGCTCGGCATCGCCTTCCTGGGTACCCTGACGGCGGCGATCCTGGCCTTTCCGGTGGCGCTGCTGGCCGCCCGCAACGTCGTGCCCAACCCGTTCGCGCATTTCGCGGTGCGCCGGGGCCTCGACGTGATGCGCTCCGTGGACGTGCTGATCTGGGCGCTGATCTGGATCAACGTCGTCGGCCTCGGCCCCTTCGCGGGCATGCTCGCCATCGCGTGCTCGGATTTCGGGGCGTTCGGCAAGCTGTTCTCGGAGGCGATCGAGACCTGCGACCGGCGGCCCGGCGAGGGCGTGGTCGCTTCGGGCGGCTCGGCCCTGCACCGCATCCGCTTCGGGCTGATCCCAGGGGTGCTGCCGGTGCTGGCGAGCCAGGTGCTGTATTTCTTCGAATCGAACACCCGCTCGGCCACGATCATCGGCATCGTCGGGGCGGGCGGCATCGGCCAGTACCTCACCGAGCTGATCCGCGTGCTGGAGCTGAAGCAGGTCGCCTTCCTGGTGCTGATGATCCTCGTCACCGTGGCGGCGATCGACTGGGTCTCCACTCGCCTGCGCCGGGCGATCATCGGGCCGGCGGCGCACTAGTCAGCGTCAACCGCCGATCACCAACTCGACCCGGTCGGCGGCGAACAGGGTGCGGTTCGCTTGGATCGGCAGGCCCGCGGAGTCGATGTTGACGCTCGACACCACCATGACGACCCGCCCGGGGGCGATATCGAGGCGCTCGGCCTCCTGGGCGTCGGCCGGCCGGGCGCGGATCCGCGTCGAGAGCCGGGTGTAGTCGTGGACGCCGCAGGCCGCGAACGCCCGGGTGATCGAGCCGCGCTCGGCATAGGCCGCGGCGAAGCCGGAGAAGCGCGGCAGGGGCAGCCAGGTCTGGGCGGTCGAGATCGGGGCATCGTCCGCCCGGTGGATCGTCAGCAGTTCGAGGATCGGCGCGCCCGGCTCGATCGCCAGCGCCGCCGACTGCTTCGGGCCGGCCGGGATGGTGGCGGCGGCGAGCAGGTCGCCCCAGGCCTCGCGCCCCGCCCCGGTGACGATCTCGGAGAAGCGGGTGCGCGGGCCGATCGGATAGGCCAGCGGCGCCTCCTCGACGAAGGTGCCGCGTCCCTGGCTGGCGCGCACGAGGCCGCCCTCCGCCAGGGCGGCCAGCGCCCGCCGCACCGTGTGCCGGTTGACGGCGAAGCGCGCGGCCAGCGCCGCCTCGGTCGGCATCTGCTGGCCCGGGGCGTAACGCCCGGCCGCGATGTCGGCCGTCAGCGCGTCGGCGATCTGCCGCCACGCCGTCAGCCCCTCGCCCCGGACGAGGCCGGGCGCCTGCTCCTGTGCATCCATGCTGTCATCCAAACTTCATTTGCGCCCGGCACGTTAGTTGTCTACACGACTAGACAACAGCGCGACAGAGGGATTCGCGATGGCGACGAGCCCACTTCAACCGGACCCCGAGGAGATCGCGGCCCGGCAGGCCGTGATGGCGCTGTGCGCCGATGCCAACCGGGACGACCTCGACGCCGCGTTGCGGGCCCTCGAAGCGCCCGCCGTGGAGGATCTGCGTCCGCCGGAAACCGGTCTGGTGATGGCCACGGGCCGCATCGGCGGCGACGGGCGGCCGTTCAACCTGGGTGAGGTCAGCGTGACCCGGGCGGCGATCCGGCTGCCGGACGGGGCTACCGGCTTCGCCTACCATCTCGGCCGCGACCGCACGAAGGCGCGGCTCGCCGCGACCCTCGACGCGCTCTGGCAGGATCCGGCCCGGCGCGCCCGGGTCGAAGCGGCGCTGGAACCCGCAGCCCGGCGGGCCGACGCCGACCGTTGGCAGGCGGCACGGCGCACCGCCGCCACCCGGGTCGAGTTTCTGACCGTTGCCCGCGGGGAGGATTGACCATGCTAGCACCCGGCTTCGCCGATCCGGTCCACGACGCGCAGGGCACGTTCCGCGCCGTGATGGACGCGCTCGCCCGCCCCGGCCTGCTCCAGCGGCTCGACGCCGGGCTGGAACCCCCGGCGCCGCTGACCCCGGAACTCGCCGCCATCGCGCTGGCGCTCACCGATGCCGACACGCCGGTCTGGCTCGATGCCGGCCTCGCGGCCGCGCCTGAGGTTGCGGCCTATCTGCGCTTCCACACCGGGGCGCCGCTCACCGACGACCCGGCCCGGGCGGCCTTCGCGCTCATCCGCGATCCGGCGCGCTGCCCGCCGCTCGCCCGGTTCGCGCAAGGTACGCCGGCCTATCCCGACACCGCGACAACCCTGGTGCTCGCCCTCGACACGATCACGAGCGGGGAGGGGCTGCACCTCGCCGGCCCCGGCATCAACGGTATGATGCGGATCGCGCTCACGCCCCTGCCGGACAGTTTCGTCGCGCAGCGCGCCGAGAACCGCGCGGGCTTCCCGCTCGGCATCGACCTGATTCTCACCGCCCCCGGCCGCGTCGCCGGGCTCCCGCGCTCCACCGCCGTCACCGAGGGCTAGCCATGTACGTGGCCGTGAAGGGCGGCGAGGCCGCCATCGACAATGCCCACCGGCTGCTGGCCGAAGCCCGCCGGGGCGACCCAGCCGTGCCGGAGCTCACCGTCGCGCAGATCCGCGAGCAGATGGCGCTGCTGGTCGACCGGGTGATGGCCGAGGGCTCGCTCTACGATCCCGACCTCGCCGCGCTGGCCCTCAAGCAGGCCCGCGGCGACGTGGTCGAGGCGGTCTTCCTGGTCCGCGCCTTCCGGACGACGCTGCCCCGGTTCGGCGCCTCCAATCCGGTCGATACCGGCGCCATGACGGTGGCACGCCGGGTCTCGGCGACGTTCAAGGACCTACCCGGCGGCCAGGTGCTCGGCCCGACCTTCGACTACACGCACCGGCTGATCGATTTTGCCCTCGCCGCCGAGGGCACGGTCGAGCCCGCCGCCGAGGCCGAGCCCCGCGCGGATGCCGGCACCTGCCCGCGGGTCACCGACCTGCTGGCCCAGGACGGCCTGATCGAGCCCTCGCCCCCGGATGACGGCGCCCCCGTGGGCGACCTCACCCGGGAGCCGGTGGATTACCCGGCCGACCGGGCCCTGCGCCTCCAGGCCCTGGCCCGGGGCGACGAGGGCTTCGTGCTCGGCCTCGGCTACTCGACCCAGCGCGGTTACGGCCGCACCCACCCGTTCGTGGGCGAGATCCGGGTCGGCGAGGTGGCGGTGGACTTCGTCCCCGAGGAGCTGGGCTTCCCGGTGCCGCTGGGCCGGATCCGGCTCACCGAGTGCCAGATGGTCAACCAGTTCAAGGGCTCGGGCGCGGCGCCGCCCCAGTTCACCCGGGGCTACGGGCTCACCTTCGGGCAGAGCGAACGCAAGGCGATGGCCATGGCCCTGGTCGACCGGGCGCTGCGGGCGGAAGAGCTCGGCGAGCCGGTGGCGAGCCCGGCCCAGGACCAGGAATTCGTGCTCGCCCATTGCGACAGCCTCCAGGCGACCGGCTTCGTCGAGCACTTGAAGCTGCCCCACTACGTCGACTTCCAGGCGGAGCTGGAACTGGTCCGGCGCCTGCGCGCCGAGTTTTTTCGAGACTCAGACAGCATGCAGGAGGCGGCCGAATGAGCGCGATAGGGATGCTTCCGCTTGAAGGCGGCGCTCCGGAAGTGGCGCAGGTCCCCCCTCCCGTGCGGGAGAGGGACAGGGTGAGGGATACGCCTTATCCGGAAAGACCTGATCCCTCACCCCAACCCTCTCCCGAACGGGAGAGGGGGCCCGGTGCGTCGGAGGCTGGCGAAGCCGGCTACAACTTCGCCTATCTCGACGAGGGCACGAAGCGGATGATCCGCCGGGCCATCCTCAAGGCGATCGCGGTGCCGGGGTACCAGGTGCCGTTCGCCTCCCGGGAAATGCCGATGCCCTACGGCTGGGGCACCGGCGGCGTGCAGGTCACGGCGGCGATCCTGGGCCGGGCCGACGTGCTCAAGGTGATCGACCAGGGCGCCGACGACACCACCAACGCGGTCTCGATCCGGCGCTTCTTCGCCCGCACCTCCGGGGTCGCCACCACCACCCGGACCACCGAGGCGACGATCATCCAGACCCGCCACCGCATCCCGGAGACGCCGCTGCGGGAGGGCCAGACCCTGGTCTACCAGGTGCCGATCCCCGAGCCCCTGCGCTTCCTCGAACCGCGCGAGACCGAGACGCGCCAGCTCCACGCGCTCGCCGAGTACGGGGCCATGCACGTCAAGCTCTACGAGGATATCAGCCGCCACGGCCACATCGCCACCACCTACGCCTACCCGGTGGAGGTCGCGGGCCGCTACGTGATGGACCCGTCGCCGACGCCGAAATTCGACAACCCCAAGATGGACCAGAGCCCGGCGCTCCAGCTGTTCGGGGCCGGGCGCGAGCGGCGCATCTACGCGGTGCCGCCATACACCTCCGTGCGCAGCCTCGACTTCGAGGACCATCCATTCCGGATTCAGAAATTTACCGAGCCCTGCGCGCTGTGCGGCGCCGAGGGCGTCTATCTCGACGAGATGCTGCTCGACGATGCCGGCCGGCGGATGTTCGTCTGCTCGGACACCGACCATTGCGAGGGTCGCCGCGCGGACGGCCATGTCGGCACGGGAGACGCGGTATGATCGGCCTCACGGTCCGCCGGGCCGAAAAGCCCGATCTCCCCGCGATCCTCCCCCTCTACGCCGAGCTGAACGGCGGGCGGGTGGCGACCCTCGATCAGGCCGAGGCGCTCCTCGACCGGATCGTCACGGCCTACCCGGATTACGGGGTCTACGCGGCCGAGGTCGACGGCGCGATCGTCGGCACCTTCTGTCTCGTCATCCTCGACAACATTGCCCATTGGGGCATGCCGTCGGCCCTCGTCGAGAGCGTCGTGGTCTCGTCCGGGCATCGCGGCGGCGGTCTCGGCCGGGCGATGATGCGGGAGGCGTTCCGCATCGCCCAGGCCCGGGGCTGCTACAAGCTCGCCCTGTCGTCGAATGTCGACGCCAAGCCGGCGCACGCCTTCTACGAGAGGCTCGGCTTCGAGCGCTACGGCTACAGCTTCCGTCTCGATCCGCCCTTCGTGCCAGACGCCGCAGAGATGACCCGATGAGCGCGCCCCTGCTTCAGGTTCGCGGCCTGACCAAGCGCTACGGCGCCCGCCTCGGCTGCGCTGACGTGTCGTTCGACATCGATCCCGGCGAAGTGCTGGCGATCGTGGGCGAGTCCGGCTCGGGCAAGTCGACGCTGCTGTCCCTCGTCGCCACCGAACTCGCCCCGGATGCCGGGACGGTCTCCTACCGGATGCGCGACGGCGTGCTGCGGGACCTCGCCGGCCTGAGCGAGGCTGAGCGCCGGGCGCTGATGCGCACCGACTGGGGCTTCGTGCGCCAGGACGCGGCCCAGGGCCTGCGCATGGCGGTCTCGGCCGGTGGCAATGTCGGCGAGCGGCTGATGGGGCTCGGCGAGCGCCATTACGGCCGCATCCGCGGGACGGCGCTCGACTGGCTCGGCCGGGTCGAGATCGCCGCCGACCGGATCGACGATCCGCCCACGCGCTTCTCCGGCGGCATGCGCCAGCGCCTGCAGATCGCCCGCAACCTCGTCACCAGCCCGCGCCTCGTGCTGATGGACGAGCCGACCTCGGGCCTCGACGTCTCGGTCCAGGCCCGCCTGCTCGACCTGATCCGGCGGCTCTCGGCCGAGCTCGGCCTCGCCGTGATCATCGTCACCCACGACCTCGCGGTGGCCCGCCTGCTCTCGCACCGGATCATGGTCATGCGCGCCGGCCGGGTGATCGAGACCGGCCTGACCGACCGGGTGCTCGACGACCCCGAGCACGCCTACACCCAGCTCCTCGTCTCCTCGGTGCTCGCCGCATGACCGCGCTTCTGACCTTCCAGGATGTCGCCAAGAGCTTCACCCTGCACCTGCGCGGCGGCGTCGTGCTTCCGGTGGTGGGGGGCGTGAGCCTCTCGGTGGCGCCGGGCGAGTGCGTGGTGCTGGGCGGCCCCTCGGGGGCGGGCAAGTCCTCGCTCCTCAAGATGGCCTACGGCAACTATCGCTGCGATGCCGGCGCGATCTGGGTCCGCGACGGAGACGCGGTGGTGGACGTGGTGCGGGCCGATCCGCGGGTCATGCTGTCCCTGCGGGCGCGGGTCATCGCCTACGTGTCGCAGTTCCTGCGGGTGATCCCCCGGGTCTCGGCCCTCGACGTGGTCGAGGCCGCCGGCCGCGAGGGCGGCCTGTCCGAGGACGAAGCCCGCACGCGGGCCAAGACCCTCCTCGCCCGGCTGAACCTGCCCGACCGGCTCTGGAGCCTGCCGCCCGCGACCTTCTCCGGCGGCGAGCAGCAGCGGGTGAACATCGCCCGGGGGCTGATCGCCGACCGGCCGCTGCTCCTGCTCGACGAGCCCACCGCGTCGCTCGACGCCAGCAACCGCGCCGTGGTGGCCGAGCTCGTCCGCGAGAAGCTGGCCGCCGGGGCCGGCGTGCTCGGCATCTTCCACGACAGCGAGATGCGCGATGCTGTGGCGACCCGAATCGTCGACGTGACGCGCTTCGCGCAAGCGCGGGCAGCCTGAGGAGTTCCGATGAGTGACCTGATCCTCGAGAACGCGATCCTGGTCCTGCCGGATCGGGTCGAGCACGGCTGGCTCGCCGTGACCGACGGCACGATCGCGGAGATCGGCACCGGGCGCGCGCCCGAGCGCGGCCTCGACCTCGGCGGCGACCACCTGATCCCCGGGCTGATCGAGCTGCACACCGACCATCTCGAGAGCCACTTCGCGCCCCGGCCCAAGGTCCGCTGGCATCCCCTTGGCGCGGTGCTGGCCTACGACGCGCAGATCACCGCCTCGGGCATCACCACGGTGTTCGATTCCCTGCGCGCCGGCAGCGATCCCGACGGCAGCGGCCTCGGCTCCGAGCTGAAGCAGCTCGCCGCGGCGATCGACACCGCGCGTGCCGGCAACCTGTTCCGGGCCGAGCACTTCACGCATCTGCGCTGCGAACTGCCCTCGACGGACGTGCTCGACACGGTGGCGGATTTCAACGCGCGCTACCCGATCGGCCTGATCTCGCTGATGGATCACACGCCGGGCCAGCGCCAGTTCCGCGACATGGAGAAATACTACACCTACGCCACGCGGGGCGGCCGCACGTTGGAGGAGATCCGGCTCAACACCGAGCGCAAGATCCGGGAGGGGCAGGCGCTGAACGGCCGCAACCGTCCGGCCCTGGTCCAGTTCGCGCAGGAGATGGGCATCCCCCTGGCGAGCCACGACGACACCACCCTGGCCGATGTCGAACTCGCCGCCGGGGAGGGGGTGGCGCTGGCCGAGTTCCCGACCACGCTGGAGGCGGCCGAGGCCGCCCATGGCCGCGGGATCACCGTGATGATGGGGGCGCCGAACCTGATCCGCGGCGGCTCGCATTCCGGCAACGTCGCCGCCCTGGCGCTGGCCGAGGCCGGCCATCTCGACATCCTGTCGTCGGATTACGTGCCGGCGAGCCTGCTGATGGCGGCCTTCCTGTTGCCCGAGCAGGCGCCCGCGATCACGCTGCCGCAGGCGCTGGCCACCGTCACGGCCAATCCCGCCCGGGCCACCGGCCTGACCGACCGCGGCGCCCTGCAGCCGGGCCTGCGGGCCGACCTCGTGCGGGTCCAGCGCGCCGAAGGGGTGCCGGTGGTCCGGGAGGTCTGGCGCGCCGGCCTGCGGGTCGCCTGATGGCGGGCTGCCTGGTCCTGGTGGTCGGCCCGAGCGGGGCCGGCAAGGACACGCTGATAAGGCTCGCCCGTGCGGCGCTCGCGGGCGATCCGCGCTACGTCTTTCCCCGCCGGCTCGTGACCCGGCCGCCCTCCGGCGACGAGGATAACGACGAGATCGACGAGGCCGCCTTCGCGCGCGGCTGCGCCGATGGGGCTTTCACCCTGAGCTGGCGCGCGCACGGCCTCGGCTACGCCATTCCGGCGCGGGCCGCCGATCTCGTCGCCGCCGGGCATGTGGTGGTCTGCAACGTCTCCCGCCGGATCGTCGAGGAGGCCCGGGAGAAGGGCCTGCGCGTTAGCGTCGTCGAGATCACGGCCCCCCCCGAGATCCTGGCCAGCCGGATCGCGGCCCGAGGCCGGCCGGAGGACGGCGACCTCGCCGCGCGCCTGGCCCGGGAGGCCCGGGTCCGTGCCGATCTCACCATCCTCAACACCGGCGCACCGGACGAGGGAGCGGCCCGGCTGATCGCGCATCTGCGTGCCTGTTAGAGCCTGTTTGACCGGTTTTTTCCCATCTCGACCTCATCCTGAGGTGGCGGAGCGGAGCGGAGCCCTCGAAGGAGCCCTCCAGCCAGCCGCGCGATCCCTGGAGGGCTCCTTCGAGGCTGCTGCGCAGCACCTCAGGATGAGGGGACGATTGGGATACACGTTAGTCAGAACCGTCACGCGACTGCGATCACGCAGTCAAACAGGCTCTTAGAGCGCTCGCCGCCGAAGCGGATACCGGTTCGGCGGCGAGCGCGTCGAATCACAGACTGAGAGCCGGGCCGTTGGCGAGACGATGGCTGCGCACCGAAACCTGTGTCGCAGGACAAAGAAAAAGGGCGTGCGCCGATGACGGCACACGCCCTCGAAAGACAGCCCGGGAGGATCGCTCCCGGGCTGCGTCGTCCGGCTAGATCCTAGAAGCCTCCGAACTTGTAGTTGAAGCCGGCGCGGACGATGCTGCCCTCGGTCCGGAAGCGCGAGATGTACGAGCCGGTGCCGACGCCCGGGAGCGCGGCGACGAGGACGCTCTGGCTGCCGAGGTCGTAGTGCAGGTACTCGGCCTTGATGGTCACGGCGTCGTACTTGATGCCGAAATACTTGCCGACCGCGAAGGTGTTCAGGAAGCTGTCGGTCGGGATGGCGAACTCGATGCCGCCGCCATAGGCGAAGCCGGTCTTGAAGTCGTCGTAGCGGCCGGCGAACTGCAGGGCGCCGCCGGGGGTGTAGAAGTTCGCGTCGTGGAACACGTTGCCGTAGGCGAGACCGCCCATGCCGTACACCAGGACCCGGTCGAACGCGTAGCCGACGCGACCCGTGAGGGTGCCGAGCCAGTCGAGGCTCTGGCGGAACTGGCTGATGTTCGGCGGGCCAGCGGCGACGTTACCGGTGCCGAGGACGACCCGGTTCTTGGTGATGTCGGTCCAGTCGATGCTGTTGGCGACACCCACGACGATGCCTGCGCCGGGCGTGAACTGGTAGTTGTAGCCAGCGGTGCCGCCGATGTTGGCGAAGCCGTCCTGCGAGGTCGAGGTCAGGAACGGGCGGCGGCCGAGCTGCACGTTGGTGGCATTGCCCGGCAGGACGCCGGCTGTGGTGATGCGCTCACGATCGGTGAAGGTGTAGGCCGACTCGAGACCCGCGTAGAAGCCCGTCCAGGTGAAGACCGGCACCGGGGTGAAGACCGGCGGCGGCGCAGCGCGGCGCGGCAGGTCGGCCGCGACGGCGGCCGTCGAGACCAAGGCCGTGGCGGCGCTGGCGAGGAGGAACTTCTTCATCATGTTCGCGGGACCCAAGTGACCAGTGGTTGTCCCCACTTAAGCTCGGCCGCGTCCGGTCCGCTATGCCCTGCAAGCCACACTGTGTCTCGAAAGTGTCCACCGAAATTGCCGATCATCAATATCCACGGCGTGCAAAGTGGTCGGCCGGCGCTTGACAGGCTGCGCCGCGCGGGGGTGCCCATGCGCACCGGACCTTGATCGCGAGCGGCCGACCCTCTAAGCGGACCGCGTTTTTCGCCCCTCTTTACGCGTTCGGGGGCGGCCGACCAGGATCCGGGGAACAGCGTGGTCCCCGCCGCAGGAATGGGAATCATGGGCAAGGAAAAGTTCTCCCGCACCAAGCCGCACTGCAACATCGGCACGATCGGTCACGTCGACCACGGCAAGACGTCGCTGACGGCGGCGATCACGAAGGTCCTGGCGGAGACGGGCGGGGCGACGTTCACGGCCTACGACCAGATCGACAAGGCGCCG